>JALHDK010000140.1 GCA_022838965.1 Actinomycetales bacterium
GAGTGACAATGACGAGGGGCATTGGGATCGTTGGGATCGTCTGGAGGTGGCGGGGTGTCGGGTCGTCGGGTGGTGGTGGCCGGGGCGGTGCTGCTGGCTGTGCTGATGGGTGGCTGCAGCGGGCAGGCCGATGATCCGCAGCCGTCGTCCCCCAGTGCGGGCGCGTTGCCCGTCGAGGTGGTGGAGTACGACCTGGGTGAGGCGACCATCGTTCAGGCCGGATTCCCGGAGGACAGCAGGTTCCGGGACATGCCGGTGCGGCTGAATGGCCTGATCGCGGCACCTCGGACCGGTGAGGGCCCGTTCCCGGTGGTGATGGTGATCCATGGGACGCACCCGGGGTGTCCGCTGGATGAGGCAGGGGTGGACCGGTGGCCGTGCGACCCGCAGGTCGAGCAGGCCAACTACGCCGGGTTCGGCTACCTGCTCGAGGCGGTAGCAGCCCGGGGCTATGTGGCGCTGGCGCCGAACTTCAACGCCGAGCACACGTTCGGCTTCGGTGAGCCGGTGCCCAACGAGCGACTGGCCCAGCTGACCGACCTGCACCTGGGCGCACTGGCCGAGGCGGCGGCCGGGGGCGGCGGCAGCGCTGCGCCGGACTTCGGGGTGGACCTGGCGGGCCGGGCCGACCCGCAGGACCTGACCCTGATCGGGCACTCCCGCGGCGGGGACGCGGCCGTCCTGCTGGCCGCAGACCCGCAGCTGATGGCGGCTCAGAACGGCTACGGTCCGGTAGCTGGGGTCGTGCTGGTGGCCGCGGCCGCCACGTTGGGCGACCCGTGGGCGGCGATCGACGTGCCCGTGGCCACCATCCTGGCCGGGTGCGACGGGGACGTGGTCCAGCAGAATGGCCAGTTCTTCTACGAGGGCCCCCGGTTGGCCCCGGACCAGGCCCAGTGGGTGGCCTCCACCTTCCTCGAGGGCGCGACCCACAACGCCTTCAATACGATCCTCGGCCCGGACATGGTGGTCCCGAACGCAGACGATCGTCCGGACTGCCAGCCGCTGCTGGACGCCGGGAAGCAGCGCGCCTGGCTGGCCGGGTACACGGCCAACTTCCTGGACCTGCTGCACTCCGGTGACCCGGACACCCGTGCCCGGATCAGGGCCGACCTCGGCCTGGACACCGGCGCACCAGCGCCCGACCCGGTGCTGGGCCTGCCCGCCCGGGTGGCCTACCTGCCCCCGGCCGCTGACCGCACAGTCCTGCTCGTGCCGGCCTCCGAGGCCGAGCTGTCGACCAACCGGGCGGGCGGGACGGTCATCGCCGAGAACCTGCAGACCCAGTTCTGCCCGAAGGGCTTCTACACCCTGGACATGGAACCGGGCACCGGGGCGTGCCACCGCCAGGCGGTCACCGTGCCCGGCCAGCCCGCCCACGCGGTGATCAGCTGGGAATCCCCCAACGGCGCCCTGCGGCTCGCGATCCCCGACGGCGTGGCTGCCCGCGACGCGCGGGCGGTGAGCTTCCGGGCCGCAGTGGATCCGGCCTCCCCGCTCAACGAGTTGGGCACCTCCCAGGCCCTGACCGTCGAGCTCACCGACCGGGCAGGGAACCGGGCCTCGGTGACCACCCGCCCCGATGAGCCCGCGCTGGCCTACCCGGCCGGGCAGATGCGGGCTGACGAGGTCAACCCGGACATCACCTACTTCACCGGCATCGTCCCGCTCACCACCGTGCGGATCCCGCTGACCCAGTTCAACGGGATCGACCCAGCCACGATCACCGAGATCACCATCACCCCGGACACCCCGAGCGGAGCCCTGTTCCTCGCCGACCTCGAGTTCGTGCGCTGACCCGCGAACGCGGCGGGCAGGCGTTCGGGCCGCCACTGATGGGAAGATCTGACCCATGGCGCTTGTCGTCGAAGGCATCGGTCACCTGGTCACCAACGACCCCACGCTCGGGGAGGGGCCGCTCGGCCTGATCCGGGACGCGGCGGTGGTGGTGGAGGGCGACGCCGTCGCCTGGGTCGGTCCGCGGGCCGCGCTGCGGGGCAACGCGGCGGACGAGCGGTGGGACGCCGGCGGCCGCGCGGTGCTGCCCGGGTTCGTGGAGTCGCACTCCCACCTGGTGTTCGCCGGCGAGCGGGCGGAGGAGTTCGCGGCACGGATGGCGGGGCGGCGGTACGAAGCCGGGGGGATCAGGACGACGATCGCGGCGACGCGGGCGGCGTCGGACGCTGCACTGTCCGCGAATGTGGCGCGGCTGGCGGCGGAGTACCTCGCGTCCGGGACCACGACCGTGGAGGTGAAGTCCGGGTACGGGCAGACCGTGCGGGACGAGGCGCGCTCGCTGCGCGTGGCCGGGGAGCACACGGCGGAGGCCACGCTGCTGGCCGCGCACGTGGTGCCGCCCGAGTTCGCCGGCCGCGCGGACGACTACGTGCGCCTCGTGGTGGAGGAGATGGTGCCGGCGTGCGCGCCGCTGGCCCGGTGGATCGACGTGTTCTGCGAGGTGGGAGCCTTCGACGGCGACCAGTCGCGCGCCGTCCTCGAGGCCGGCCGCGCGGCGGGTCTCGGGGTGCGGGTGCACGCGGGCCAGCTCACGAAGGGGCCGGGGATCCAGCTCGGCGTGGAGCTGGGGGCGGCATCCGTGGACCACGTGTGCCACGCGACGGACGCGGACGTCGAGGCGCTCGCGGCGTCGTCGACGGTGGCCACGCTGCTGCCGGCGGCGGACTTCTCGACCCGCAACCGGTACCCGGACGCCCGCCGGCTCCTCGACGCCGGGGTGACCGTGGCGCTCGGGGCGGACTGCAATCCCGGGACGTCGTACACCACGTCGCTGCCGTTCGTGGTCGCGCTCGCCGTGCGGGAACTGCGGATGACCCCGGACGAGGCCGTGTGGGCGGCGACGGCGGGCGGGGCGCGGGCGCTGCGGCGTGACGATGTCGGGGTGCTGGCGGCGGGGAAGCGGGCGGATCTCGTGGTGCTGGACGCGCCGTCGCACGTGCACCTGGCGTACCGTCCGGGGGTGCCGCTGGTGCACGCGGTGATGCGGGGCCGGAGCGTCCATGGTCACGGCTGAGATGCGCCCGCCGGGCGTGTGGTCCGGACGCGATGACGGCCCCGGCCCGGAGCACGCGCGGTGGCACTCGGTGATGCGGCCGTGGTCGCCGGGCCAGCCGGCCGCGGGCGCCGCCGTGCTGCTCGGGTTCGCCTCGGACGAGGGCGTGCGGCGCAACGGCGGCCGCGTGGGGGCGGCCGCGGGACCGGAGGCGTTGCGGGGCGCCCTGGCCTCGTTCGCCGCGCCCGGGGTGGAGGTGCGCGACGGCGGCGACGTCGTCGTGGGCGCGGACCTTGAGGGCGGGCAGACGCTGCTGGGTGGGCAGGTGGCCGCTGTCCTGCGCGCTGGTGGGCTGCCGGTGGTGCTGGGCGGGGGCCACGAGGTGGCGTTCGGGAGCTACCTCGGCTGGTCCGCGCATCTCGAAGCGGCCCCCGCCGACGGTGCCGAGCGCTGGGGCATCCTCAACGTGGACGCGCATTTCGACCTGCGTGAGGGCCCTCGCGCCACGTCGGGGACGCCGTTCCTCCAGGCGGCGCGCGCCGAGGAGGCGGTGGGACGGGAGTTCCGGTACGCCGTCGTCGGGATCAGCCGCGCGAACAACACCCGCGCGCTGTTCGGGACGGCAGCGGCGCTCCGGGTCCCCTTCCTCGACGACGCCGCCTGCGACCCGGCGTCGGTGACGGCGTTCGTGGGGGAGTGGCTGGGCGGGGTGGACCGCGTCCACCTCACGCTCGACCTCGACGCACTGCCGGCCGCCGTCGCCCCCGGGGTGAGCGCGCCGGCCGGGTTCGGGATCCCGCTCGACGCCGTCCGCGCGGCGGTTCGCACGGTGGCGGCGTCGGGCAGGCTGGGCCTGCTGGAGGTCGCGGAGCTGAACCCGCGTTTCGACGTCGACGGCCGGACGGCACGCACCGCGGCGCGATTGGTGGACGAGGCGCTGCGATCGCTCCGGTAGTGGTCAGGCGAGCGGGCCGGTGACCGCTTCGGCCGCGCGGACGAGCTCGCCGTCGCGCACCAGACCGACCACGTCCTCGATCTCGGGGGCGAGGAAGCGGTCCGGGCCGGGCCCGGCGACCGCCGCGCGGATCCGGTCCCGGACGGCCGCGGTGGCGGCAGCGGGCGCGTGATCGCGCAGGTCGAGGGCCCGGGCGGCGGTGAGCGCCTCGGCCGCCAGCACCCGGGTGAGGCCGTCGAGGGACCGCCGCAGCTTGCGGCCGGCGTGCCAGCCGAGCGAGACGTGGTCCTCCTGCAGGGCGGAGCTGGGGATCGAGTCCACGGACGCGGGCACCGCCAGCCGCTTCAGCTCCGCCACCACACCGGCCTGCATGTACTGCAGGATCATGTGCCCGGAATCCACGCCCGGGTCGTCCGCCAGGAAGGGCGGCAGGCCGTTGCTGCGCCTGGCGTCGAGGAAGCGGTCCGTGCGGCGCTCCGAGATGGAGGCGAGGTCCGCCGCCGCGATCGCCAGGAAGTCCAGCACGTAGCCGATCGGGGCGCCGTGGAAGTTGCCGTTGGACTCCACCCGGCCGTCCGGGGCGATGACGGGATTGTCGATGGCGGCGGCCCGTTCCCGGGCGGCCACGAGCCGCGCGTGCGCGAGCGTGTCCCGCCCTGCCCCGGCCACCTGCGGCGCGCAGCGCAGCGAGTAGGCGTCCTGCACGATCGGGCAGTCCGGGACCTGGTGGGAGGCGATGAGGGGTGAGCCGGCGAGGAGGGCGCGCATGTTCGCGGCCGCGTCCTGCTGGCCCGCCTGGGGCCGCAGGGCGATGAGGTCGGCGGCGAAGGCGTGGTGGGTGCCCTTGAGAGCCTCCACGGACATGGCAGCGACGACGTCGGCCGTGGTCAGGAGCCGCCCGAAGTCGTGGCACGCGAGGGTGAGCATCCCGAGCATCCCGTCGGTGCCGTTGATGAGGGCGAGCCCCTCCTTCTCGGCCAGCACGACCGGCGTGATCCCGACCTGCGCCATCGCCTCGGCCGACGGGCGGCGGCGGCCGGCGCCGTCGCGCACGAACCCCTCACCCATCACGGCGAGCGCACAGTGCGCGAGCGGGGCGAGATCCCCGGAGCAGCCGAGCGAGCCGTACTCGTGCACCACCGGGGTGAGGCCGGCGTTGAGCAGGGCGGCGTACGTGCCGGCGACGGCGGGGCGCACCCCGGTCCGGCCGGTCGCCATTGTGGCGAGCCGCAGCAGCATCATCGCGCGGATCACCTCGCGCTCCACCTCCGGTCCCGAGCCTGCGGCGTGCGAGCGGATCAGGCTCTGCTGGAGCTGGACGCGCCGCTCGACCGGGATGTGTTTCGTGGCGAGTGCGCCGAAGCCGGTGGAGATGCCGTAGTGGGGCTGGTCGGAGCGGGCGAGGTTCTCCACGATGTGGCGCGCGGCGGCCATCGGGCCGGCGAGGCAGCCCGGGGCGAACGCCACGCGCGCGTCCCGGCGGGCGACGGCGACGACGTCGTCCTCCGTCAGCGGCCCGCCACTCACCGTACGCCGCAGCCGGGTGTTTGAATGGTTCCGTGCGACGCCACGCGCGCAGGAGCGGCAGGGACCGGAGCGCCGACGCCTCCCGCCCGCCCGAGGAGACCCTGCGGCTGGAGCGAGGGTGGCGGGCGGCCCGGCAGGCCGTGATCCTCGGCTCCCTTGGCATCGTCCTCGTGGGGGTGGTTCTCGGGCCAGTCGCCCTGGTGCGGGCCGCACAGGCAGAAGCCCTGGGCGTGCGGTCACGTGCGGGTGAGATCCTGGGGTGGGTTGCCCTGTACGCCGGTCTCCTGCAGCTGGCGTTCTATTACCAGATGCGGCCCTGAGCGGTCACGGTGCCGGTGCCTGCGCGCGGCGGACCCCTCGCATTCGCCGCTTTTCCGAGAGATCATGGACTGACGGGTGTTCGCGGCGTGGCGCAGCGGACGCCCGCTGTTCGTGCAGGAGAGTGCCGTGACGATGTGGGAGTACCCCGAGGACTGGCGACCGGACCGGGACCGCTCGCCCGAGCCGGCCCGCGACCCGGACCGCGCCCGCTGGGAGCGATTCGAGGAGGGCTGGCGCAGGTACGAGGGGGAGGCGGCGGCTCAGGCCGCTGTCCGGCTGGGCTTCCTCGGCCTCTTCGTGTTCGGGATCGTGCTCGGACCCATGGCCCTGGTGCGGGTCTGGCGGGCGGACACCTTCGGCGTGCGGGCCGACCTGGGGGAGATTCTGGGCTGGGTGGCGAGCCTCGTGGGCCTGGTGCACATCAGCGTCGCCTACCTGCTGCTGAGCCTGTGAGGCGGGCAGCCGGGCCCGGGATGATCAGGCCTCGTTCCTCGCCGCGACGGGTGCCGGCCTCCGCGCGTACAAATTGAGCGCGAGGACGGCGCTGAACGTCACCACCATGATCAGGAGGAGGGTGCCGAGCGCCGGGTCGGTGCCGAAGACGGGGTTGGACTCCAGGCCGGCGAAGGTGGAGGGGCTCACCGACCGGCTGAACGTCACCGTCTCGCGGCCGGAGCTGTCGGTCTCCGTCAGGATCACCTGCTGCCAGGGCCAGATCTTGTTGAGCGACCCCAGCATGATGCCGGTCAGGAGCGCCAGCACCTGGTCGCGGTACCGCTCGTAGCCCCAGTGGAGGATCCGGCTCATGGTGACGATCCCGATGAGGCAGCCCACCGCGAAGGTGGCCACGAGGGGCAGGACGGCGAGGTTGCCTCCGAGCAGGTCGCGGACCGCCGGGATGACGGTGGAGTACATCCCGAGGAGGAGCAGGACGAAGCTGCCGCTGAGGCCGGGCAGCATGAGGGCCGAGATCGCCAGGATCCCGCTGAGCAGGACGAAGGCCAGCGAGGACCGCTGGACCGTGGGCTCGGCGCTGGTGATGAGGAGCGCCACTGCGGCGCCGGCGCCGATGAGCAGCACGGTCGTCCACGTGAAACGGGACACGTCCCGCGCCACCATGACCGAGGAGGCGGCGATGAGGGCGAAGAAGAACGCCCACACCTGCAGCGGATGGTTCTCGATCAGGTAGGTGATGCCGAACACGCCGCTGATCAGGCCGATCGCCATGCCCACGGCGAGCGACACCAGGAACCACAGATCGATGTGCTGCGCGAACTCGCGGAATCTGCGCCGGCGGACCAGGGCGATGGCCGAGGAGTCGAGGTGCCGCAGCGCGGCGATGAGTCTCTCGTAGATGCCGGTGATGAAGGCGATGGTGCCTCCCGAGACGCCGGGAACCACCTCGGCGAGCCCCATGCCGAGGCCCTTGGCGGACGTGGAGACGGAGAAGTTCATGGGTCGTTCGAGTCCGTTCGTCGTGCGATCCGCGGGGGAGTGCAGGCCTCCCGCCGCGTCACGTGTCACTCTAACCGGGCGCATGCACGTCCCGTCCAGCCCGGTTGCCAAGCGGCCGACGAGTCTGTCAGAGCCGGCTTGTACCCTGAAGGACATGACGGGGAGGCGCGTGTGAAGCTGCTGTTGTTCTCTGACCTGCACCTGGACACGCCGTTCCGGTGGGCGGGTCCGGATCTGGCCCGGGCGCGGAGGCGGGCGCTCCGGGAGACGCTGCGCCGGATCGTGGAGCTGGCCGCGGCGCGAGAGGTGGACGCGATCCTCTGTGGGGGGGACCTGTACGAGCACGAGCGCTACAGCCCTGACACTGCCGCCTTCCTCAGCACGCTCTTCGCGAGTGTCGAGATCCCCGTCCACCTCGCGCCCGGCAACCATGACTGGTACGGACCGGCGAGCCTGTACCGGCACGCCGCCTGGAGCCCCAACGTCCACGTGTTCACGGAGGCCCGCCTCGTCCCGGTGGACCTGGCGGACGGCGTGACCCTGTGGGGCGCGGCGCACCGTGCCCCTGCGAACACCGACGGGTTCTTCGATGGCGGCTTCCGGGTCGACCGGTCGGGGGTGAACCTCGCGCTCTTCCACGGCTCCGAGAGGGGTGCACTGCCGTTCCAGGAGGGCGGGAAGGTGCCCCACGCCCCCTTCACGGCAGCGCACCTCGAGGCTGCCGGCATCGACCACGCCTTCCTCGGGCACTTCCACACGCCCAGTGACGCGGCTCGCCACACCTATCCGGGCAATCCCGATCCACTCAGTTTCGGCGAGCAGGGACCGCGGGGTGTCGTGATCGCCACAATCGCCGGGGACGGCGCCATCACGCGCGAACGCGTCACCGTGGCGACCAGTCGCGTCACCGCGATCGAGGTGGACATCGGCGGCGTCACCTCCGCCACCGAGATCCGGGACCGGGTGGAGCAGGCGGTCGCGCCGCTGTCCGGGATCGTCCGCGTGACCCTGAACGGCGACGTCTCCCCGGAGGTGACGGCCCCGGCGGTGACGGCGCACCCCGGCGACCTCGAGGGCGTCGGGGCGCACCTCGAGGCGCTCCTGGCCCGCGTGGGGCGGGTGAACGTGACCTACGACATCGGCCTGCTGGCCGCCGAGCAGACCGTGCGTGGCCAGTTCGTCCGCGACGTGCAGGCCGCGCACCTGGACGAGGACGTCCGCCGTCGCGTGCTCATCACCGGGCTGCGGGCACTCGACGGCCGATTCACGGAGCTGGAGGTCCACTGAGATGCGGATTGTGCAGGTCACCGCACATGCGTTCGGGCCCCTCGTCGGCGAGACGCTGGAGTTCGCGCCCGGCATGACCGTGGTCACCGGGGTGAACGAGTCCGGCAAGTCCTCGTGGCACGCGGCGGTCCTCTCGTCCCTCGTGGGGCGACGGCGCGGGAGGGGCGCCGCGACCCGGGAGGAGAAGCGATTCGCCGAGCAGTACCGGCCGTGGCACTCGCCGGAGTGGCGTGTCTCGGCCATCATCGAGCTCGACGACGGCCGCCGGATCGAGCTCAGTCACGATCTCGACGGCAAGGTGGACTGTCGCGCGACCGACCTCGACCTCGGCAGGGACGTCTCCTGCGACATCATGGTCGACGGGGCTCCCGACGCGTCCCGCTACCTGGGCCTGGACCGCAAGAGCTTCGCTGCCACCGCGGTTGTCCGGCAGGCAGAACTCCTGTCCATCCTGACCGACGCGGCCGCGTTGCAGGAGTACCTGCAACGGGCCGCGGACACGGCCGGGACCGACGCGACCGCGGCTGCCGCGCTCTCCGCCCTGGAGAGGTTCCGGAAGGAGCACGTGGGCGTCGACCGCGCCAACTCGGCGAAGCCGCTGCGGGCCGCCCGGAAACGACTCGCCGAGGCGCAGGACGCGCTTGAGCTGGCGCGCCGGGAGCACGCCAGCTACCTCGACCTCGTCACGGCGGCCGAGCAACGCCGGCTCGAGGCCGGGGAGGCCGGGCGGCAGGCGGAGGAGAGCGATGCTGCCGTCGCCGCCGCCGAGGACCTCCTCCGTCACGTCCGTGACGTGGCGCAGGCGGAAGCCGCGGCCAACCGGGCGCGCGAGCTGTCGGACGCGGCGGCCCGGGCCGCCGAGACGCTCGCCGCGCACCTCGCGCGCGCCGAGGAGCTGTGGGAGAAGGTGGGGGGCGAGCCCCCGGAGACCGTGGCGGAGGCCGACGGGCTCGCCGCTGCCGTTGCCGGCGCCCTGGCCACGTGGGATGGCCTCGCCCCGGCGCGCCCCCTCGCCGGGCCGGACAGCGCGGAGCTCCGCCGGGAACGTGACGCACTCCCCGCTGCGCCGGAGGGCGACCTCGAGCCACACCCGGAGGTGACGAGCGCACAGGAGTGCCACGCGCGGGCCGCCGCCGTGCTCGCTGCCCACCGCACCCAGGAGCCCCCCGTCCCGGTATCCGGGGAGCCCGACCTCGCCGCCGCCATCGCCTGCGGTCCCGCACGGATCCGTGAGCTCGCCGCCCGGCTCGGCGCGGCCACGCTCCCCTCGGCCACGACCACGTCAGGGGCGGCGCCCACCGACCAGCTCGACGCCGCTCGCGGCGTCCTCACCAGCGCGGAAGCCGAGTATGCCGCCGCCTCCGCCGCCCACGCGGAGGCCCGGGCGCGGCTGGATCGTGGCGCCGTCGCCACGCCCCGCGCGCACCGGTGGCGGCCCGTGCTGCTGGCACTCGCCGGCGTCGCTGCCCTCGCGGGCGTGCTGCTCGTGGTGACCGGGCAGACCGGCCCGGCACTGGCGTTCCCGGTCGTCCTTGCCGCC
>JALHDK010000574.1 GCA_022838965.1 Actinomycetales bacterium
GACCGGTCGATCGGCCCCTTTGGCGCCTTGCCCCGCGACAGCTCGGCGCGCACCCCCAGCCGCTCCTCCAGGCCGGCCAGGATCGCCGCGCTCAGCAGGCGGTAGGACTCCAGCACTCCCACCCGACGGCCGAACAGGCTGAGCGGCCCCACTACGGCGTAGGTCAGCTCCCGCGCATGGAAGATGGCCCGGCCGCCCGTGGGCCGCCGCACCACCTCGATCCCCCTCCGCCGCAGCCGGTCTCGATCCACGTCCTCGGCCTTCTGATGGTAGCCGAGGGAGACGGCCGGCGGCTCCCACGCGTATAGCCGCAAGGTGACCTCGGGGGGCGAGCCCTCCGCTACCGCCGCGATAGCGGCTTCCAGGATCGCCTGGTCGCACGCCATGTTCTCGGGCCCGGTCATGGCCCCCGAGCGGAGGAGTCGCCAGGAGGCGATGGTGGGCTCGAAGGGGCGGACCGGGCCCGACGAAGGAGAGGCCATTCCCTAGCCTTCCTCCTCGGGCTCGTACCGCAGGTCCAGACGGCGCGCCGCGAGCACCTCGTCCAGCCTCGCCGCGTAGGCGCGGTGGGGCGCCTCCTTGACGAGGTCCGGCTGCTCCTCGCACTCCCGAGCGATCGCCAGCAGCGCATCGGCGAAGGCATCGAGGGACCGCTTCGTCTCCGTCTCCGTCGGCTCGATCATGAGCGCCTCGCTGACGATGAGAGGGAAGTAGACCGTGGGCGCGTGGAAACCATAGTCCAGCAGCCTCTTCGCCACGTCCAGCCCTCGACACCCGAGGGCCTTCTGTCTGTCGGCGGAGAGGACGAACTCGTGCATCGGCGGGCTCGCGTACGGCAAGTCGTACGCCTCGCGCACCCGGCTAAGCAGGTAGTTCGCGTTGAGGACCGCGCGCTCGGTGACCTCCCGCAGGCCGAGGGGTCCGTGGAGCGGGCCGATGTTCCCCGAGAAGGAGTGCACCTTCCCGATGCTCTGTGGATACTCCGAGTCGAGGCGGAGCATGCCATCGGCGCCTTCCACGATCCGAGGAACGGGCAGGAAGGCCTCCAGATGGCGCTTCACCGCGACGGGTCCCGCGCCTGGGCCGCCGCCGCCGTGGGGGGTCGAGAAGGTCTTGTGGACATTGAAGTGCAGGGCATCGAACCCCATGTCGCCGGGCCTCGCCACCCCGACGAGCGCGTTCATGTTCGCGCCATCGCAGTAGACGAGCCCTCCGGCGCCATGGACGCGCCGGCACACCTCCTCCACCTGGGGCTCGAACACGCCCAGGGTGTTGGGGTTCGTGAGCATGAAGCCCGCTACCGTGTCATCCAGAGCGGCATCGAGGGCCGACAGATCCGTGAGCCCCTGGGCGTTGGACTGGATGGTCTGAACGGTCATCCCGCACCGTGCCGCTGAGGCGGGGTTCGTGCCGTGGGAGGAGTCGGGAACGATGATCCGCGTGCGTCCCAAATCGCCTCGGGAGCGATGATACGCCTGGAAACACAGGAGGGCCGTCAGCTCGCCCTGGGCGCCTGCCGGAGGCTGCAGGGTGACGGCGTCCATGCCGCTGATCTCCGCCAGCGCCTCCTCGAGGGTCTTGAGCAGGCGGAGCATGCCCTGCACCTGGGCCGGATGCTGGTCTGGAT
>JALHDK010000141.1 GCA_022838965.1 Actinomycetales bacterium
GGCCCGCCGCGGCAGGATCGCCGCCCAGGAGGGCCGGTGACCGCCCCGTGGCTGGTGGTCATCGACCCCCAGCGCATCTTCGCCGCCCCCGACTCCGCGTGGGGCTCCCCCATGTGGCCGGACGTCGTCGGCCCGATCAGGGACCTCGCCGCCGCCTTCGGGGACCGGATCATCGTGACGCGCTGGGTCGCGCCCACGGAACGGGTCGGATCCTGGAAGGCCTACATGGAGGCCTGGCCATTCGCGGACCATCCGCCGGACCACCCGCTGTTCGACGTCGTCGACGAGCTGGCCCACCTCCCGGGCCGGCGGGTCACGGCGACGACGTTCGGCAAGTGGGACCAGCTCGCCGCCATCACGGGGCCCACCCCCGAGCTGGTCGTGACCGGCGTCTCCACCGACTGTTGCGTGATCTCGACGGCCCTGCCCGCCGCCGACGCCGGCGCCACCCTCCGGGTGGTGGCGGACGCCTGCGCGGGTTCGACGCCGGAGAACCACCGCGCCGCGCTCGCGGTCATGGGTCTCTACCCGCCGCAGATCACGCTCACCACCGCGCAGGAGGTGCGGGCGACTCTCCTCCGCTGACAGGGGGCCCGGCGTAGGGTGAGACCGACGCCGGGTGCCGACCAGGGAGTGTGATGATGCAACCCACGAACCGCGACATGACCGAGCTCCCCGACCTGTCGAAGGGAGCGGGGCGCGTCGGGCCGGTGCGGTCCCGGATGCCGATCTACGTGGACCTGCTGCCCCCCTGCAACGAGCGGTGCCCCGCCGGGGAGAACATCCAGGCATGGCTGCGCCTCGTCACGACGAACGAGGACGAGGCCGCGTGGCGCGAACTGGTGCGCAACAACCCGTTCCCGGCGATTCACGGCCGCGTCTGCTACCACCCCTGTGAGAGCGCCTGCAACCGCAAGGAGCTCGATGGCGCGGTGTCGATCCACGCGGTCGAACGCTACCTCGGCGATCTGGCGATCTCCCGCGGCTGGCAGTTCGTCCCGCCGCGGCACTCCTCCGGGCGGCGGGTCCTCGTCGTGGGCGCCGGCCCGTCGGGGTTGTCCGCCGCCTACCAGCTCGCCCTGCTCGGCCACGAGGTGGAGATCCGCGACGGCTCTCCGTTGCCCGGCGGGATGATGCGGTACGGCATCCCCGAGTACCGCCTGCCCCGGGACGTGCTCGACGCGGAGATCGGGCGGGTGGCCGCCCTCGGCGTGACGATCACGACGGACCACATGGTCTCCGACCTGATGCAGGAGCAGGTGGAGGGGCGTTTCGACGCGGTGTTCGTGGCCATCGGCGCCCACCTCTCCCGCCGCGTCGACATCCCGTCGCGTGACGCCTCGCGCATCCTGGATGCGGTCACCTTCCTGCGCGAGGTCGCCTCCGGCGAGCGCCCCGAGATCGGCAGCAGGGTGGCCGTCTACGGCGGCGGGAACACTGCGATGGATGCCGCCCGGGTCGCCCGCCGCCTCGGGGCCGAGGAGTCGATCATCGTCTACCGCCGCACCGAGGAGCAGATGCCGGCGCACGCGTTCGAGCGGGAGGAGGCCATCGCCGAGGGCGTGAAGATGAACTGGCTGCGGACCATCTCGTCGGTGGACGAGTCCGAGCTGACGGTGGAGATCATGGAACTGGACGAGAAGGGGGTGCCACGCGGAACGGGCCGGTACGAGCGGCTGGAGGCCGACACGGTGATCCTCGCACTCGGTCAGCAGACGGATTCCAACTTCCTCCGCAAGATCCCCGGCATGCGCTTCGACCACGACGTGCTGAAGGTTGACCCCCGCACCCTGATGACCGACGTTCCGGGCATCTTCGCCGGCGGCGACGCCGTCCCGTCCGAACGGACCGTGACCGTGGGCGTGGGGCACGGCAAGCGGGCAGCCCGGCAGATCGACGCCTGGCTCGCGGCCCGCCCGCCGGTGGACCGCGTGAAGCACCCCGTGGCCACCTTCGACAAGCTCAACGTGTGGTACTTCGGCGACAACACGCGGACCACCCAGCCCGAACTGGAGCCCGCGGACCGCGTCACCGACTTCGACGAGATCATCGGCGGTCTCACCCCCGAGCAGGCGCACGTGGAGGCAGGACGCTGCCTCTCGTGCGGCAACTGCTTCGAGTGCGACGGCTGCCTCGGGTCCTGCCCGGAGGACGCCATCATCAAGCTCGGCAAGGGGCGCCGCTACCGCTTCGACTACGAGAAGTGCACCGGGTGCGGGACCTGCTTCGAACAGTGCCCCGTCCACGCCATCGAGATGATCGCGGAACGCTGAGGAGCACATCATGACCAGGTGGATCATCGACGGCAACGAAGCGGCGGCCTCGGTCGCCTATCGGCTCAACGAGCTGTGCTCGATCTACCCCATCACACCCAGCTCCACCATGGCCGAGCTGGCGGACGAGTGGGCGGCACGAAAGCGCACGAACGTGTACGGCACCGTCCCCACGGTGGTGGAGATGCAGTCCGAGGGCGGCGCCGCGGGCGCACTGCACGGCGCGCTGCAGGGTGGGGCGCTGAGCACCACCTTCACCGCCTCCCAGGGCCTGCTCCTCATGATCCCCAACATGTACAAGATCGCCGGCGAACTCACCAGCACGGTGCTGCACGTCGCCGCGCGCTCGCTGGCCGCGCAGGGCCTGAGCATCTTCGGCGACCACCAGGATGTCATGGCGGTCCGGCAGACCGGATTCGCGCTGCTGTGCTCCGCCAGCGTGCAGGAGTGCCACGATCTGGCGGCGGTGGCGCAGATGGCCACCCTGCGCTCCCGCGTTCCCTTCGTGCACTTCTTCGACGGCTTCCGCACCAGCCACGAGCTCAACGTCCTCGAGATGCTCACCGACGATGACCTGCGGGCCCTCGTGCCGGAGACAGCCGTGCTGGAGCACCGCCGCCGCGCGCTCTCGCCGGCGAATCCCTACATCCGGGGCACCGCCCAGAACCCGGACACCTACTTCCAGTCGCGCGAGACCGTCAATCCGTTCTATCGGGCCACGCCGGGGATCGTGCGCGACTGCATGGACGACTTCGCCGCGCGCACCGGGCGGCAGTACCGACTCGTCGAGTACGTCGGTGACCCCGAAGCGGACCGGGTGATCGTGCTCATGGGCTCCGGGGCCGAGACGGTCGCCCGGACCATCGACCACCTGTGCGGGCAGGGCGAACGGGTCGGCATGGTCCAGCTGCGCCTCTACCGCCCGTTCCCCGCCGACGACGTCCTCGCGGCCATCCCCGCCACCTGCACCCGCCTCGCCGTCCTGGACCGCACCAAGGAGCCGGGCGCCGGCGGCGAGCCCCTCTTCCTCGACGTCGTCGCCGCGCTCGGCGAGGCCGTCGGGACCGGGCAGCGGGAGCGGATGCCGCTCGTGGTTGGCGGCCGTTACGGACTGTCGTCCAAGGAGTTCACCCCGGGCATGGTGCAGGGCATCCTCACCGAGCTCGCGCTGCCCTCACCACGGCCGCGCTTCACGATCGGCATCACCGACGACGTCACGGGCCTCTCGTTGCCGTACCCGGCAGACCTGGACATCGAGGACCCCGAGACGCTGCGGGCCGTGTTCTATGGGCTGGGTTCCGACGGCACCGTCGGCGCCAACAAGAACACCATCAAGATCCTGGGCAGCCAGCCGGGCATGTACGCCCAGGGCTACTTCGTCTACGACTCGAAGAAGTCGGGCTCGCGGACCGTCTCCCACCTGCGCTTCGGGCCGAGGCCCATCACGGCGCCGTACCTGGTGAACAAGGCGGGGTTCATCGGCTGCCACCACTGGTCGATCCTCGAGCGCATCGACGTGCTGCGCCACGCGCGCGCGGGGACGGTCCTGCTGCTCAACAGCCCGTACCCTCCCGGGGAGGTGTTCGCGCGGCTCCCGCTCCCCATGCAGCGCCGCATCATCGACCTCGGCATCGAGGTGCACACCATCGACGCCGGCGCGGTGGCGCGCGGGGCCGGCATGGGGAACCGCACCAACACCGTGCTCCAGACCTGCTTCTTCGCCATCAGCAACGTCATGCCGCGTGAGGCCGCCATCGCCGCGGTGAAGGAATCGATCAGGAAGACCTACCTGCGCAAGGGCGCCGAGGTGGTGGCCCGCAACGAGGCCGCGGTGGACACCGCCCTTGACAACCTCCACCGCGTCCCGGTTCCCGCCGCGCCCGTGGGTGCCGTGGAGATGATTCCGCCGGTGCCGGACTCCGCACCGGAGTTCGTGCGCCACGTCACCGCGAAGATGCTCGCGGACGAGGGTGACGACCTCCCGGTGAGCGCCCTGCCCGTGGACGGCACCTATCCGTCCGGGACGACCCGCTACGAGAAGCGGAACATCTCCGAACTGATCGCGGTGTGGGACCCGCAGGCGTGCATCCAGTGTGGCAACTGTGCCTTCGTGTGCCCGCATGCCGTCCTCCGGGCGAAGTACTACCCGGAGACGGCCCTGGAGGGCGCGCCCCCGACGTTCCAGACCGCCGGGCTGAACGCCGCCGGCCTCCCCGGTGCCCGCTACAGCCTGCAGGTCTACGCCGAGGACTGCACCGGCTGCGGGCTCTGCGTCGAGGCGTGTCCCGTGAAGCCCCTCGGCGCCGCGGGGAGTCGCCGGGCCATCAACCTCGAGCCGCGCCTCGACCGGTCGGCCGAACGGGAGACCGTCCGCTTCTTCGAGAGCCTCCCCGTCAACCGGCGCTCCCGCGTTGACTTCGCCAACGTGCGCGGCGTGCAGTACCTCGAGCCGCTGTTCGAGTTCTCCGGTGCGTGCTCCGGCTGCGGGGAGACGCCCTATCTGAAGCTGTTGACGCAACTCTTCGGTGGCCGGGCCACCGTGGCCAACGCCACCGGCTGCTCCTCCATCTACGGCGGGAACCTGCCGACGACGCCGTGGTCGCGGAACAAGTACGGGCGGGGCCCGGCGTGGTCCAACTCGCTGTTCGAGGACAATGCCGAGTTCGGCCTCGGTCTCCGGCTGGCGGCGGACCTGCACACCGAGCTCGCCCGCACGCGGCTGTCAGAGCTGCGGGCGGAGCTCGGCGACGGCTACGTGGACGAGATCCTGGGCGCTCCCCAGCGCTACGAGTCGGAGCTCTCCCAGCAGCGCGCCCGGGTCGAGGACCTCAAACGGCGGCTCGACGGCATGCCCGGTGAGAAGGCCGCCGACCTCCGCTCGGTCTGCGACCACCTGCTCCGCCGGTCGGTGTGGATCGTGGGTGGCGACGGCTGGGCCTACGACATCGGCTCCTCCGGTCTCGACCACGTGCTCGCCTCCGGCCGCAACATCAACGTGCTGGTCCTGGACACCGAGGTGTACTCCAACACCGGCGGCCAGTCGTCGAAGGCGACCCCCCTGGGAGCGGTCGCCAAGTTCGCGTCCGGTGGCAAGGTGACCAACAAGAAGGACCTCGCGATGCAGGCGATCGCGTACGGCAACGTGTACGTGGCGCGCGTGGCGATGGGTGCCGACAAGCAGCAGAC
>JALHDK010000575.1 GCA_022838965.1 Actinomycetales bacterium
CCGGGTCGAGGATGCCATGGCGTCCATCGACCGGGGGCTCGCGCTGGGGCCGTGGCCGGGCGGCCATCATGTGAAGCTGGCCGAGAAGCTCCTGGCCAGGGGCGAAGCGGCCGCCGCCGACCGCCACCTCGCCATCGCCGAGGCCATCGGTGATACCGTGCCCGCCGAGCTGCTCGAGCAGGTGCGGGCAGAGGTGACCGAGCCGTGGACGATGGGCGACTGGCCATGGGGGCCGAGAGTGGCCCACGGTATGCGCGCAGTCCAGGGCCGGGGGCTCGATGATGTCGCCGAGGCGGTGTCAGCCGAGCGGCGCGCCGCCGAGTAGTCACTCTGGGCAGCGCTCGTCTCTCCCGGGTGCGCCGCAGCCCGATGATACCGGTCCTCCCTCCAACACCCGCATGAGCCGGTAGCCGTCCTCGGCGGGCGAGATGGGTTTCTTGCCTGTCACGATGCAGTCGCAGAAGTGCTGCACCGCGTTGGTGCGGCCCATCGCGGGATCCGGCTCCACGAGGACGTGCCGGTCGACGGGCACGCCGCGCTCCTGGGTGAACATCTCGAGCCGGTCGCCGCCGCCCGGTCCGAAGGAGGTCTCCAGGTTCGCGCCGGCCTTGGTGCCGCAGAGGGTCGAGAAGACGTACTCCTCCTTGATGCGCGAGGCCCACGACGCCTCGACCCAGATGGTCTGTCCGCCATCGAACTTGATCATGCCCACGGCCATGTCCTCGACGGTGAACTTGCCCTTCAGGTCGGGCGTCCCCCACGGGCCGAGGCCCTCCATCTTGTGCCCGAAGGCCGAGTAGGTCGATGCCAGACACGTCACCGGCTCGGGGTTGCCCATGAGGTAGATCGTCAGGTCGAGCATGTGCACCGCGAGGTCGATGAGGGGGCCGCCGCCCGCGCGCTCCACGTCGGTGAACCAGCTCCCCCAGCCGGGGATGCCGTTCCGACGAATCCAGCCGCAGCGAGCGAAGTAGATGTCCCCAAGCTCGCCCTCCGCGATCGCCTGCTTCAGGAACTGGCTGTCCGGCCGGTAGCGGTTGTTGAACTGCATCATGAAGACCTTGTCCGACGCCTGGGCCGCGTCGAACATCCTCTTGCCCTCGCGCGCCGAGGTGGTCATCG
>JALHDK010000142.1 GCA_022838965.1 Actinomycetales bacterium
TCCCTTGCGCGGCGGAGTTCTGATGGGTACCCCGGAAGTACACGGCCCCCGCCGATCCGGAGGCCCCGCTGAGAAGGAGAAGAGATGGCACGCAATGTTGTCCGCTTCAATCCGTTCGCCGAGTGGGACGCGTGGGAGAAGCGGCTGTTCGAGGGTGGATTCCCGTGGCGTGGCACCAAGCTGCCCACCACCGACGTCTACACCAGGGATGACAACCAGCTGGTGGTCGAGACCCACCTGCCCGGATTCGGGCAGGAGGACATCAACGTCAGCATCGACTCCGGCGCGCTGGTGATCGAGGCGGAGAAGCACGAGAAGGTCGAGGAGACCAAGAAGAACTACGTGCTGCGCGAGAGCACCTCCAGCTACTACCGGCGCATCGACCTCCCGGAGGGCTCGGACGCCGAGGCCGTCACGGCCGAGTTCGACCAGGGAGTCCTCACGGTCAAGGTGCCCATCAAGGCGGTCACCGCGCCGAAGAAGATCGCGATCACGGCGGCACCGGCCACGCCGCCCGTGCCGATCGAGCCCGCCACCAGCTGATGCGGAGTGAGGTGACCTGATGGGCCCGTGGCACCACGACGAGCCGGCCGTCTTCGCCAACCGTGAGGAGGCGGGGCGGCGGCTCGCCCAGCGGCTGGAGCACCTCCGCGGCACCAACGCGGTGGTGCTCGGCCTGCCTCGCGGCGGGGTGGTGGTGGCCCACCAGGTCGCCCGCGCGCTCGGCCTCCCCCTCGACGTGATCGTGGTCCGCAAGCTCGGCGTGCCCTACCAGCCGGAATACGCCATGGGCGCGATCGGCGAGGGCGGGATCCGGGTGCTTGACCGTGACGTCGTCGAGAGGGCGCGTGTCGGAGAGGCGCAACTGGCCGCCGTCGAGATGCGGGAACGGGAGGCCCTCGCCGCCCGCGTGGAGCGGTTCCGCCGCGGCCGCACCCGCATCGACCTCCGCGGCCGTACCGCCGTCATCGTCGACGACGGCATCGCCACCGGCTCGACGGCGCGCGCTGCGTGTATCGTCGCCCGCGGGCTCGGCGCGGAGCGGGTGGTGCTCGCGGTGCCCGTGGGTCCCGCGGACACGCTGCGCGACTTCCCCGAGGCCGACGAGGTGATCTGCCTCAGCCAGCCCGAGCCGTTCTTCGCCGTCGGGTACCACTACCGCGACTTCGGTCAGACCACCGACGACGAGGTGGTGGCCCTGCTGGACGACGCCGCCCGTCGGGTCGCCCCGCCGCCCGCGCGGGGCATCGACGAGGAGGTGCGCATCCCCGCCGACGGCGTGACGCTCCCCGGGCACCTCAGTGTGCCCGCGGGGGCGACGGGCGTCGTCGTGTTCGCGCACGGCAGCGGCAGCAGCCGCCACAGCCCGCGCAACCAGTACGTGGCCTCGGAGCTGAGGGACGCCGGCCTCGGCACGCTCCTGATCGACCTGCTCACACCCGCCGAGGAGCGGGACCGGGCGAACGTCTTCGACATCGGGCTCCTCGCCGGGCGTCTCCTGACGGCGGGACGCTGGGTGGCCGCCCACCCGGCGGCCAGCAGGTGCCGCCTCGGCTACTTCGGGGCGAGCACGGGTGCCGGGGCCGCGCTGGTGGCGGCCGCCGCCGCGCCCAACGAGGTGGCGGCGGTGGTGTCCCGGGGCGGCCGGGTGGACCTCGCCGGGGCGCGCCTGGCGGAGGTGCGGGCGCCCACGCTGCTGATCGTCGGCGGCGCCGACCTCCACGTCCTCGAACTCAACAGGATCGCCCAGGCCCAGCTCCGGTGCGAGAGCGAGCTCGCCGTCGTTCCCCGCGCCTCCCACCTCTTCGAGGAACCGGGTGCGCTGGAGGAGGTGGCGCGGCTGGCCCGTGACTGGTTCCTCCGCCACCTGGGGGCCGGCGGGGCGGTTCAGTAGGCCTGGGCGGCGAGGAAGGCGTCAACCTCCGCCCGCGTGGGGGATGCGGACGGCCCCCAGCGGGTGACCTGAATCGCCCCGGCCGCGTTCGCGCGGCGGGCGGCGGCGGTCCAGGTCGAGCCGAGGGCGTGCTCGGCCACCAGCACCCCCGTGTGGGCGTCTCCGGCGCCATTGGTGTCCACCGGATCCTGGGGGTAGCCCCGGACATGCGTGGTCACCCCGTCCTCCCGCACCCAGCACCCCTCCGGCCCGTCGCGGACGACGACGACCGCGCCGTCGCGCAGCAGGGCGGCGATCGCCGCGGCCGCTGCGGCGATGTCGGCCACCCCCGTCAGGTCCCACGCCTCGGGAGAGTTGGAGGTCCATACGTCGGTGACCGCCAGCGCCCGCCGCCGGACCTCCTCGGGCATCGTGGCGAAGGCGGCGCCGGGGTCGAGGACGACGACGACGTCGTCGTCGAGTGACTCGAGCCACGTCAGCAGGGGCTCGCGGGTGGGTTCGAAGAGGCTGTAGCCCGTCACGCAAACCACATCGCCCGGCCGCGGGTCCGCGGTGGCGAGCGACTCCGGGGTGATGCGGCGCTCGGCCTCCATCGTGGTGATGAAGGTCCGCTCCCCGCTGCCCTCCACCGCAACGAAGCAGATGCCGGTGTCCATGTCCGGCACGGGAGGACTTGAGACGGTGATCCCCGCCTCCGCGAGGGCCCTGCGAATGACCTCCCCGTTGGGTCCGGTTCCGACGGCACCCGCGTGCACGGCCGTGGCACCGGCCCGGGCGGCCGCGAGCAGGATGTTGACCGCTCCCGCGGCGTAGTGGCGGCGGGAGGACGCCATCGCGTTGCCGCCCCGCTCGGGCAGGTGGTCGATCTCGACGACCACGTCCACCAGCGCCTGGCCGGTGTGGATGACCCGGGGTGTCAGTGCGCCAGCGCCCACGAGACGACCGCCTCGGCGTAGCGTTCCCGGACGGGGCAGGGGGACAGCGTGAGGTCGTGCACGCCACCCTCGAACTCTCTCAGCTCGACGTCGCGGCCGAGCCGCGGGGCGAGCGTTCGCGCGTGGTCCGGGTTGAGGACGACGTCGGTGGTGGCCAGATCCGTGGGGGTCGGCTTCGTGGGGTGGCCACCACGGGCGGAGATGGCGACGAGGACGGGCACCCGGATGTCCAGGCCCCGCGCGACGCGCCGCTGGAGGTCGAGCACGCTGTTGAGGAAGCCGGCCCGGGCGGGGAACGGCTCGAGCACCTTCCATCCGGTGTGGAAGTCCCATTCCCCGCCGTAGGAGCGATGCAGGAATCGCGGGTAGTCCGCTCCGAGCATGCTGACGGTCATCCGCGGTGCCACCGGGGCCAGGGCGCGGACGGCGGCGATGCCCGTGACGGTCACCCACGCGGGCCGGTTGAGCCTGAACCAGGGGGAGTTGAGGGCGAGCGCGTCGATGCCCGCATCCGGGTGGCTGGCGTAGACGGCCGCCTGCAGGCCTCCCGTGGAGTGTCCGAGCAGCGTGATGTGGCGGTGGCCGTGGTCCCGGAGCACCCCCAGCGCGATCCGGATGTCCTCCTCGCGCACGGTGAGGTCGCGGATGTCCTCGATCTCGGGCAGGCCCAAGGAGGCCCGCCCCTGGGCCCGCTGGTCCAGGGCGTAGAACTCCACGCCGGCGTCCAGCCACGCCTGCGCGTGGTGGGTGTGGAAGAAGTAGTCGACGAAGCCCGGCAGGGAGAGCACCGCGCGGTGGTGTCCGCGGGTGGCCGCCTCCCGCTGATGCACCAGGACGGCGTAATCGGCACCCGGGGCACGTCTCGACGGTGTCAGGGGCAGGATGTGGCTGACCCAGGGTTCACCGAGGACGTCGGGGCGGATCGCGGCGGTGGTGGTGGTCACGGGTGAATCCTCCCACGCGGCCCTGCCGTGTGCCGCCGTGTGCCGAGATTCACCGCCCGTGATGTGGACCTGCCGGGTGCCACCGGATACCGTCGGAATCGAACCCGCACCCATCGGGAGCAGCGGAGAGACCGGGACGCCCGCCCCGGCGGACGCGGGTGTCAACGCCACGATGGAGGAGACAGCGTGATCACCCTGTCCGGGGTCCGCAAGGTCTACGGCGACGTCGTCGCCCTGGACGGCGTCGACCTCGCCATCGACACCGGCACCATCCACGGCATCGTCGGGCCGTCCGGCGCCGGCAAGTCCACCCTCGTCCGCTGCCTCACCGGCCTCGACCGGCCCACCAGCGGCACGATCGAGGTGGCGGGACAGAATCTCGCCACTCTCGGGGAGGCCGCGCTGCGGCAGGCCCGCCAGCGCATCGGCATGGTGTTCCAGCACGTCAACCTCCTCGACGCCCGCACCGCCGCCGGCAACATCGCCTACCCCCTCCACATCGCGGGGGTCCCGGCCGTCCAGCGCCGCGCCCGGGTACAGGAACTGCTGGACCTCGTGGGTCTGGGGGACCGGGGCGGCTCCTATCCCTCGCAGCTGTCCGGCGGCCAGAAGCAACGCATCGGCATCGCCCGCGCCCTGGCCACCCACCCGGACGTTCTGCTCTGCGACGAGCCCACCTCCGCCCTCGACAGCGCCACCACCCACCAGATCCTCACGCTCATCCGCGACATCCGGGATCGCACGGGCGTCACCGTCGTCATCATCACCCACGAGATGGAGGTGGTCAGGCAGGCCTGCGACGCCGTCTCGCTGCTCGACCACGGGCGGGTGATCGAGTCCGGCCGTCTGGCCGACGTCGTCGCGGATCCGTCCACGCGCCTGAGTCACGCGCTCGTGCCGCTCCCCCCGGTGCCCGACACCGACCACGCCGTCCTCGACATCTTCTTCACCTCGACGCCGGGCGAGCCGACGGGGGCGCGCGTCTTCGACGTCGTCGCGCGCCTCGGGGGCGACATCACCGCCGGCACCTTCGAGACGCTCGGCGAGACGCAGGTGGGCCGGGTGGCGCTGTCCGCGCCGCGGCACGACGTCGAGCGGCTGGCGCGCGGACTGCGCGCGGCCGGGCTCCACGTGGAGGGGCGTGCCGCCCGGCCGCCCGTGGCGAGGGAGGCGGAGGAGCGTGGGTGACGGTACGTGGTTCGACAACCCCGTGGTGCAGGGACAGCTGTGGCCCGCCACCGTCGAGACGCTGGGGATGACCTTCTTCTCCACGCTGTTCACCGTGATCCTCGGCCTGCCCCTCGGTCTGGCCCTGGTGGCGACGGCGCCGCGCGGGTCCTGGAACCCCTGCAAAAGCCGCTATTTTTCAGTGTATGCTTGCCGTGCTAATGCAACGTAACGGGGCGTGACCATCGCGTTTTCCGGCCGTCCGCCCGTACATAAACCAACGATTACAAGCCATTAAGGGAGTCCACTCATGAAGCAAGCATTTCGTCTGACCCCGGTCATCGCGGCGCTGGGCGTCGCCGCGGGGTTGGCGTTCAGCGCCGGCGCGGGCTCCTGGCATACGACCAGCCTCGCGCCCGAGGTCTC
>JALHDK010000143.1:0-4747 GCA_022838965.1 Actinomycetales bacterium
TTCCGCGACTCGCTCCGCGCCGACATGGCAGAGGGCATGGGCGTGCAGGACCTGACGTTCACGCGCCCGACGCGACCGGGGACCGCAGCGCCCGGCGCACCGGCGAGCGACGCCATGTCGTCGATGCCCGCGGTCGCGGCGATGACGCCCGCCATCCCCGCGTCCTTCCCGATGACGCCTGCCGCGCCGCCCGCGTCGCCGCCCATCACCGTCAACCTCCAGGTCGACGGCACGACCCTCGCCACCGCGGTCCATCGAGCGGACCGCGACTCGGCCACCCGCTCGTTCTCGCCGGTCCCGGCGTACTGAGGAAGGAGGACGCGTGTCGCTCGATGCCGCTCTCGCCCGCGCTCCTCGCTGCCTGCTCGTGAACGTCACGAGCGGGGAGTCGCTCGAGTGCCTCTTCAACCCGACGCAGGTGACCGAGAAGCTGCAGGTGAACTGGAACCGCCTCGCGGTGCCCGGGCTCTCGCATCAGGTGCTGCAGTTCCAGAGCACGGCGAACCGGCAGCTGTCGGGCGTCGAGTTCTACCTCGACCGCTTCTTCGCCGCCGAGCAGCCGGGCGACGTGAACATCCTCGACTTCCGAGCGTTCCTGCGCGCGCTCACGGTGCCCCCCGAGGGCACGGAGGGCGTGGCTGCGACGGCGCCGCCCCGCGTCCTCTTCATCTGGCCGAGCGTCGTCACCGTCGAGTGCGTCGTGGCCAGCGTGGAGTTCCAGTACAAGCAGCTCGCCGTCGACGGAATGGTGCTCGTCTACACGGCGAGCGTCTCCTTCGAGGAGATCCTCGACACGCGCGTGACCAGCGAAGAGCTGCGCGAGGAGGTCGAGTGATGGCGCCCCGCACCGGCTCCCGGCACTCCTTTGCGCTCGGCGTGCGTGGCGAGCTCGCGCAGCTGTTTCTCACGGAGCGCGAGCCCTACCGCTTTCGCGAGCACACGGACACGCGCGTCCACATCGTCGCGCAGGGCGACATGCTCTTCGACCTTGCGGGGCGCTACTTTGCGCCGCTCCCGCGGGCCTGCGGCTTCTGGTGGGTGCTCGCCGACTTTCAGCCCGATCCGATCGTCGACCCGACGCTCGAGCTGGAGGTCGGCCGTCGCCTCTTGGTGCCGAGCCTGCGCGTGCTCACCGACGTCATCCTGAGCGAGCAGCGCCGGAGGGTCGAAGCATGACCGACCTCGTCGACCGAAGCGGGCCCGGTGTCCGCATCACCGTGCTCTCGAATGAGCGGGCGCCGAGCGGCGAGCCCCTCAACCTCGACGGCCGCATCATCGGCTTCACCTACGAGGACGCCGAGCGCCAGGCCGACAAGGTCTCGCTCCAGCTCGACAACTTCGACCTCGCGCTCTTCGACCGCGAGGAGCTGATCGGCGGCGCCACGCTCGAGGTGTCCTGGGGCTACCCGGGCAACATGGCCCCGCCGCGCCGGGTGGTCGTGAAGAAGCTCAAGGGCTTCCAGACGCTGACCATCGAGGGCCAGGCCACCAGCGTGCTGATGAACCGCGAGGCCAAGACGCGCGCGTGGACGAACAAGTCGCGCAGCGACGTGGCCAAGGAGATCGCCGCCGAGCACGGCTACGAGGGCGAGTTCGCGGACGTCGAGGACTCGAGCGAGGTGCTCGACACCATCAACCAGACCGCCGAGACGGACGCACGCTTCCTCCGGCGCCTCGCTGCACGGGAAGAGTTCGAGTACTTCGTCGACGACGGCGGGCTCCACTGGCGCTCGCGGAACCAGGCGAGCGCACCGAGCCACGTGCTCACCTGGTTCTCGGACCCGGGGCGCGGCGACATCATCTCGCTCAACGTCGAGTCCGATCTCTCGCGCCGGACAGGGCGCGTCGAGGTGCGCGGGCGCGACCCGCTGACGAAGGCGACGATCGAGTCGCGGGCAAGCAGCAGCACCGTCGAGCGCGCCACGCTCAGCGACGTCCTCGAGGTCGTGGACCCCGAGACGGGCTCCTCGTCGCTGCAGGAACGCAACGCGACGACGAGCGTCCACCCGACCTCGGCGCCGACGCCAGCAGCCGCGGAGCGAGAGTCGGCTGCGCGCTTCCGCCGCGCCGAGCGCGAGACGGTGAAGCTCTCGATGCAGGTCGTGGGCGATCCGACGCTGCGCGCGAAGGAGGTGCTCGAGGTGCGCGGCATCTCCGGACTGCTCTCGGGCAAGTACTACGTGACCGAGGCGAAGCACGTCATCTCGTCCTCCGGCTACGTCGTGGAGCTGAAGCTCACGCGCGACGGTACCGGGGCGCGGCGACAGGCCGGGGCCGCGGCGCAAGGCCAGCCCCAAGGTGGCTCGCCCAATCGCGCGACCCCTGCAGAGGGCGGCGCGATGACCGAGGTCGAGGTCATCGACCCTGCGAGCGGTGCGTCGCACGTCGAGTGACGGAGAGCCACCGATGAGCACCTTCGACGACGACATCCAGACGCACGACACCCGGCTCGTCGGGCTGTACGTCGGCTACGTGACGAAGCGCGACGACGAGGAGCAGCTCGGGCGCGTGCGCGTCTGCATCCCCGGCGTGCTCGAGCCGGAGAGCGCGTGGGCCTGGCCACTCGGCACGGGCGGCGGCGGCTCGAAGGACCGCGGCCTGTTCGCCGTGCCCGAGGAGGGAGCCGAGGTCGCGGTGTTCTTCAACCAGGGGAACGTCGAGGCGCCGTACTACCTGGCCGCCCACTGGGGGAAGCCGAACGGCGAGAGCGAAGTGCCCGAGGAGGCGCAGAAGACGCCCCCGGACAACCGCGTGTTCGCGACGCAGACCTTCCGCATCGAGCTCGACGAGTCGAAGGAGAGCCGGAAGCTCAAGCTCACCAACAAGAAGACCGGCGACCACCTCATCTTCGACGCGGAGGAGAACACGGTCACGCTCGAGGCGACGACGGCGCTCACGCTGCGCGCGGTCGGCGCCATCTCGCTCGAAGCCACGCAAGTCACGATCGCCGGGCGGGTGGTCCGCCCCATCGCCGAGCCCATCTGAGGAGGACGCCGTGGCGCTGCCCATCTGCCTCGAGATTCCGGAGATCCCCGATCCGCTGTCCATCACGCTGCCGGGCGGCGTGACGATGCAGCAGATCAACCTGATGCAGGCGATCCAGCCGGCGCTCACGCCGCTGATGCCGCTGTTCGACATCATCGACACCGTGGTGGCCGTCTTCAACTGCGTGAAGGCCATCCCGGACTCGCTCGGGCCGCCTCCCGACCCGACCGCGCTCGCGGCGTGCATCCCGGAGCTGGCCGAGAAGGTGGCGAAGCTCTTGCGGCTCATCCCGCAGCTGTCGCTGCCGTACACCATCATCGGCATCATCGACCTAGTCATCGACACGCTCCGGCAGGCGCGCAGCCAGCTCATGCACCTGCAGCAGCAGATGCAGCAGATCCTCGGCGCGATCGACCGCGCGACCGAGCTCGAGGACGCGGGGCTCATGGCCATCACGAGCTGCGCCCAGGCGAACGTCGCGCAGGAGGCGGCGAACGTCGGCAAGTCGCTCGCGAGCCTCGGCAAGCTCATCGGCATCCTGAACATCTTCCTCGGCATCGTGGGTGGGCCCGAGGTGCCGGACCTCTCGAACCTCGCCGGGCGTCCGCTCGACGACGTCATCCCGCCCATCGACGCGATCATCGAGGCCCTGCAGACCGTGCGCAGCGCGGTGCCGGTGCCGTGAGGAGGCGACCATGAGCCAGCAGCCGCAGAACCTCCTCATCCCGTTCCGCCGCGACAAGAAGCGCGACTTCGCCGTCGGCAGCGGCGAGGCGCTGCTCGCGTCCAAGGTGCGCCAGGCGCTGCTCACCGAGGGCGCCACGGCGCGCTCCTCGGGCGAGTTGCCCTGGCGGACGAACTTCGGGGCCGGGCTCGCGCTCCTGCGCCACCAGCGCAACGACGCGGCCCTCAAGGAGCTGGCCCGCGTCTACGTGCGCGACGCCCTCAAGCGCTGGGTGCCCGGCGCCCAGCTCGTCAGCCTGAGCGTCGAGCAGGACGGGCCGGCCCTCACCCTGCGCGTGCGGGTGCGCGAGCGGGAGACCGCCGCCAGCGTCGCCGTCAGGTTGGCCGAACCCTGATGTACTGGGCGACGCAGCCGACCACCACATCCGCCGCGCCAACCTTCGCGTGGGTCTCGTCCAGCACGGTCTCCATCGAACCCTTGTGGTCCATCGTGATGGAGAAGCCCGGCGTGCCCTGCAGGGCTCGTTCGCGCAGCAGGGAACCGACGTTGCGGCGGAACTCGGCGAAGGACTCCTTCGGCCTCTTGTGTTCCGGCCAGTAGGCGTAGATCGCCACGAAGACGCCCACACGCGTTGGACTCGCGGTGTGGTGAACCGCGAGCTGCTCGATTAGGCGCTCAAGGTGCCGTCTGCGCGTTGAGGGAGGATGGTTCGAGTACACGAGCTTGGTCTCGACCACGGCGATCGGGGTTGCCCATGCCTCGCCGCTCGACGGGTCGTGTCGCATGACCACGACATCATGCTGGCGCTGGTTCCACTCGGGGAACGCTGTGAGGTTCGTTCCGTCGAGTCCGCGCGCGATGACACGAAACAACTCGCCATTGATCCACTGCTCGCAGGCGGCACCCGCCAAGATGCACGGACGGTCCCGCTCAGCCGCCAGCGCCGCGTGGAGGCCGTAGAACCACTTCTTGGGGTTGATGCCCTTGGTCATGCCGCTGGCGATCTTCCACGGAAGCCCTGCCTTCGTCAAGTGGCACGCCGGTCCCCTAAGGCTGGTCCTCGACGGCTTTGCCTCC
>JALHDK010000143.1:4763-10096 GCA_022838965.1 Actinomycetales bacterium
TTTGCCTCCACGGAGGCTTACCGCCGTGGCCACGCTGCCCGAGTCCGTCGACTACACCGACAAGGATTTCGACGCCCTTCGGGCGCGGCTGATCGCGCTCGTGAAGAGCGTCTTCCCGGACTGGACGGACTTCGACGTCGCGAGCTTCGGGAACCTGCTGGTCGAGCTCTACGCCTTCGTCGGCGACGTGCTCACGTTCTACCAGGACAACCTCGCTCGCGAGTCGCGCCTCGTGACCGCCACGCAGCGCAAGAGCGTGATGGCCCTCGCGAAGATGCTCGGCTACCGGCTGCAGGGAGCGCAGGCTGCGACCGCCGACGTCCTTGTGCTGCTCGTGCGCCCTCCGGCCGCGAGCGTCACCATCCCGGCCGGCACGGTGCTGCGAACCCAGGAGGTCACCGAGCCGGTCCGCTTCCAGCTGCTCGCGCCCGCCGTCATCGCCCCGGGAGCCGACCCGCCGCGCGTCGTCGCCGTGGTCGAGAACTCGAAGACGTACACCCAGCTCTTCGACGCGCGCGGCCTCGCCGACCTCGAGCTGCACCTCGACTACGCTCCGTACCTCGACGGCTCCGCGCTCGTGACCACGCCGCAGGGCGCGTTCACCGAGGTCGACAGCTTCCTCGACTCGCGCGCCAACGACCGTCACTTCGTCGTGGCCGTCGACCAGAACGACCGCGCCACGCTTCGCTTCGGCAACGGCGTGAGCGGCATGCCCCCGAGCGGGACGGTCTCGGTCACCTACAAGACGGGCGGCGGCAGCGTCGGAAACGTCGACGCCGACCGCATCGTGGTCATCGAGGGCGCTTTCAAGGATGCGTACGGCAACCCGGTCCAGGTCTCCGTCCGCAACCCGCTGCCCGCCTCGGGGGGCACGGATCGCCAGACGGTGGCCTCCGCGAAGCTGCTCGCCCCCGAGAGCCTCCGCGCGCTCACGCGCACGGTCGCGAGGGAGGACTTCGAGATCAACGCGCGCAGGCTTCCGAGCGTCGCGCGGGCGCTGATGCTCACCTCGAACGAAGACCCGACCATCGCGGAGAACACGGGCATCCTCTACGTGATCCCGCAGTCGACGACGGGAGCGGCCGTGCCGACGCCCGCGCTGAAGAACCTGGTGCTGCGGCAGGTCACCGAGGTCTACCCGTGCACGCTGACCTTCCAGGTGAGCGTGCAGGACCCGGTCTACCGAGTCGTCGATGTCGCTGCGCGCCTCTTCCTGCGACAGGGCTTCGCCGGCAGCGACGTGCGGGACCGCGTGCGCGCGAACCTCGCGAGCTACTTCCGCGTGAGCGAGCAGGACGGCACGCCGAACCCGCTCGTCGACTTCGGCTTCAACATCAAGGACGCCGAGGGGAACGCAGTTGGCGAGATCGCCTGGTCGGATCTCTTCAACGTCATCCGCGACACGCCGGGCGTGCGCAAGATGGGCGACGCGCGCCTCGACCTCACGCTCAACGGCCTGCCCGCCGACGTGAAGCTGAACGTGCGCGAGTTCCCGATGCTCGGAACCGTGACCCTTCGCAACGGCGACACGGGGGAACTGCTCTGATGGCGCTACTCAACCCGAGCTTCGAGGACGAGGGGACGCTGCCCGGCGAGGCCGAGCACTGGACGCTCACCGCTGTGACCAGCCTCGAGGTCCTCGCCGGCTTCGGCGCAGCGCCCGAGGACGCGTGGGAAGACTTCGAGCGCTGGTTCGCGCTCCTCGCGTCGCTCGACGACGTGACCGTGGTGCTCGCGTTCTTCGACAGCGCGCTCAAGGGCTACGAGGAGTTCGACAGCGGCTGGGCCAACGCGGTCTACCTCTACGAGCTGCCGCCCGCGCAGCTCGTCACGTGCGCCTTCGGTGGCGGCGCCGTCGAGGACTGCGAGACGGGGTGGAGCAACGTGCCGTACCTGCGCGACTGGGCGTTGGTGACGGCCGCGACGGGCGTGTTCGACGGCGAGCCGCGCGAGGACTTCGAGGACCAGTGGCGCTCGAACCAGAGCTACGCGTGGACGTGGGCCGCGGTCACGGCGAGCACCGCGCTGTTCGACGGAGGCGTGCAGGCCGTCGAGGACTTCAACAACGCCTGGACGAACATGACCACCCTCTGAGGAGTGACCGATGGCCGAAGCAGACTGGACGTACCTGAACGACGGGCTCGACATCGCGACCGTTGATCGCGGTGTCACCGCGGGCATCGCTCGCCCCCCGGGCGGCGGGAGCTTCCTCTACGCATTCAACTCGCTCGCGGCCGTCGACGGCGCCGTCGCCTTGTTCGCGAACCTCGCGAGCTTCGCCCCGATGGCGAAGGGCGGCTCCATTCGCGGCGTCGTGCAGCGCGGCCCTGGCGGCGGCCCCACGGGCTTCTCGCCGTTCCTGTTCCTCTGCTGCCAGGGCAACTCGGTCAACGACAGCGCGTACCTGCTCGGGCTGTCCGACGACGATCCGCACCGCATCGTGCTCCGTAAGGGCGCGGTCACGGTGGGCCTGCCGAATGCCGACGGCCCGGGCGTTCTCCTCAAGTCTGCGGCGAGCTTCGCGCAGGCGACGTGGGTGCATCTGCGCCTCGACGTCATCGTGAACACGAACGGCGACGTGGTGCTCAAGGTCTTCCAGAATGACCTCGCCGCGCACGCCCTCGGGACGCCGCCCGACTGGCAGCCGGTCTCCGGGATGGTCGAGTTCATCGACGACCACCTCGGCATCAACTCCGGCAGCCAGCCGCTTACCTCGGGGCGCGGCGGCTTCGGCTGCTCCGTGAAGGACGTGACGCGTCGCTCGTACTTCGACCACGTCGAGCTGTTCCGGCAGGTGTGAAGCGATGGCGCTCACCGCATTCACCAGCCGACTCGGGCGAGGCCAGGGACGCCTGCTCACCTCGAAGGCGACCGGAGGCGACTACGCCTTCGTGCTCGGCGAGGACGAGCCGGGGCGCTTCTTCGAGCTCGGTCTCGGCGACCACGCGGAGGTGACGCAGTCGACCGACCTCACAGGCGTGAAGCTGGTGCGCGCGCTGCTTCGCCTTCGGGTGCCGGCGAGCACGCCTGCGGGGCTCGCATGGGAGGCGTCCATCATCGTCGACGGGACTGCGCGCGCACGCATGCGTGCGAAGCCGGGCCGGGAACGACTCGTCACGGACCTCGCTGCCAACGTCTCGAAGCTGTCGGGCGTGCACACGGTCGGCGTGCGCCTCGAGCTGGTGACCGCATGAGGGCCCCGGCATGAGCACGCTCGAGCTTCCCGCGCTCTACGTCGACAGCGTCGCGCTCGTCGTGAGCACGCCGCGGCTGGTGGTCGTGAACCGCGATCCGAGCCCGGGCGAGACCGGCGTGCCCGTCGACGCGACGCTCGCCCTCGAGCTGATCGACACCGGCGCGGACGGCGTGAACCGGGCCAGCGTGCACGTCTGGGTCGACGGGGTGCTGGCCTTCGACGGCGGCGCGCTGCCGGAGATCACCGCCGCCTTCGCCGGGCCGCTCGCCGGCGCGACGCAGACCGCCGACACGCTTCGAGTCGTGCTGCACCCCGTCGTCCCGCTGGCGAGCCTCGCCACGGTGTCCGTCCGCGTGGCCGGGCAGACGGTGGGCGGGGCCGCCTCCCTCGACGAGGTGTACTCGTTCGTCGTCGAGGACCGGACGGCGCCGCGGGTCGTCGGAGCGCAGGCGCTCGCGCAGAAGACGGTGCGCGTCGCCTTCGACGAGCCCGTCGTGCTCCCTGGCGGCGCGAGCTTCGTCCTGACGCCGAAGGGAGCGCCGGCCGTGCCGTTGGCCGTCGTGGCTTCGACCATCGACGGCAGCATCGTGGTGCTCACGCTCGACACCGAGATGACCCCTGACGTCGTGCACGAGGTCGTGGCGCTCGGCGTCACGGACCTCTTCGGCAACGTCGTCCTCGGGCCCTACGATCGCGCCAGCTTCGCGGGGTTCCGCCCTGCGCGACCGCAGACGCGTCGCTTCGACCTCTGGCGGATGCTCCCCAAGCACAACCGCCGAGACGATCAGACCGGGGACCTCTTCCGGTTCATCGCCTGCCTGCAGGAGGTGACCGACCTGCTGCTGGCCGACGTGGACCGCTGGCCCGACATCTTCGACTTCGAGCGCGCCCCGGAGGCCTTCCTCGACCTCATCCTCCGCGACCTCGGCAACCCGTTCCCCTTCGAGCTGGACACGATGGGGAAGCGCCGACTCGCGTCGGTGCTCGTCGAGATGTACCGGCAGAAGGGGACGGCGAAGGGCATCCAGAACGCCATCCGCTTCTTCCTCGGCATCGACATCTCGGCCATCTCGCCGTTCAACGCCGACACTCTCATCCTCGGCGAGTCCGAGCTGGGCATCGACTGGGTCCTCGGGCCCTCCGACCGCTTCGCGCGCTACGCCTTCAACGTCGAGGTCGCTCGCATTCTCGGCGACCGCGAGCGCCGGCAGCTCCGCGCCATCGTCGAGTACCTCAAGCCGGCGCACACCCACTTCGTGGATCTGGTCGAGCCGCTCCCGCCCATCCTGCCGAACCACTGGGAGCTGGGTCTCAGCGACCTGGGGGAGACCACGGACCTGCACTGACAGCCTGTCCCCGCGAGCCGCGTCGGCCGGCTTTGCCTCACCGGAGGGCCCCGTGCGCTCCGAGGCAAGGACATGGCCGATCGCGTCGACTTCTACTTCCGCCAGCGCGTCACCGAGGCCGAGCTCGACCTCGCGTTCGCGTTGCTCGAGAAGGCTGACCGGGACCTCGCGGCCGACCTGAACATCTACGGCATCGTCTCCGGCGCTGTCCCGGCCCCGCACTCGCCGGTGCCAGACCTGACGGTGGACCTCACCGCGCCAGGGCGGGCGTACGACAACCTCGGCCAGCGCATGTTCTTCGGCACGGGCCAGACCGTGGACTGCGCCGTCGACCTGGTGGGCATCCCGACCGATGTCGCCACGGTCGGCAACGAGCGCTGGCTCGGCATCTTCCTTCGCTTCAAGCGCCAGCTCTCCGACCCGCGCACGGACGGCAACTCGCAGCAGGTGTTCTTCCGGCGTGACGAGTCGTTCGAGCTCGTCGTGCGCCAGGCGCCCGAGGGCGCCATCGGCGTCGCGCCGAAGCCCGCACTTCAGGCGGACGAGTTGCTCCTCTGCGACGTGCGCCGCCGCCCGGGGCAGACGCAGATCCTCGTCGCCGACCTCGACACCTCGCGCCGACAGGCGTTCATCTTCGCGCAGGGCACCTCGGTGGCCGTTACCACCGGGACCTGGAGCATCCTGCAGCCGCTCGCCGCGACGGTTCAGGCGACGTTCGATGAGGCCGACGCCGAGCTGCGCGACCACTTCACGGCGGTCGCGCGGCGCCATGCGGCGACCGCGATCGACTA
>JALHDK010000144.1:0-1553 GCA_022838965.1 Actinomycetales bacterium
TCGACCAGGCGCGGGCCGGCATCGACCCGGATCGCACGCTCTGGGAGGTGGTCTCGGACGGCCTGGACTTCATCAAGGTGGGCAACGTCGAGATGCCGTCGCGGGCGTACGTCTCCGCGTTCGGCTTCAAGGGTCCCGACCAGCAGAAGCCGGCTGGAGTGCTGTCCGGCGGGGAGCGTAACCGGCTCAACCTGGCGCTGACCCTCAAGCAGGGTGGCAACCTGCTCCTGCTGGACGAGCCCACCAACGACCTCGACGTCGAGACCCTTGGTTCGCTGGAGAACGCGCTGCTCGACTTCCCGGGCTGCGCCGTGGTCATCACCCACGACCGGTGGTTCCTCGACAGGGTTGCGACCCACATCCTCGCCTGGGAGGGCACGGACGACGAGCCCGACCGCTGGTACTGGTTCGAGGGCAACTTCGAGTCGTACGAGGAGAACAAGGTACAGCGGCTCGGTGTCGAGGCGGCACGCCCCCACCGCGTCACGTATCGCAAGCTCACCCGCAACGCATGAAGCTCACCGTTCCGGTCAGCGTGCGGTGGGGCGACCTCGACGCCTACGGTCACGTCAACAACGCGGCGATGCTCGTGCTGCTCGAGGAGGTGCGGGTTGCGGTCTTCTGGCACGGGCGGCACCTTCCGGACGGCTACGGGTACGTGCGGGATCCGCACGAGACCGCGACCTTCGTCGCCCACCAGGAGATCGAGTACCTGGCCCCGCTGGGCTACCCCAGCGAACCGATTCCGGTCAGCATGTGGCTGTCCCGCATCGGAGGCGCCAGTGCGGAGGTGTGCTACGAGGTGCCGACCCTGGAGGGTGGTGTGGCTGCGCGGGCGCGCACCACCATCGTGATGATGGACCGCGGCACGGGGCGGCCTCGCCGGATCACCGCCGAGGAACGGGAACTCTGGTCGCGATTCCTGGACGAGCCCGTCACGTTCCGGCGCGGACGCTGAGCCGCACAGCGGCTACCCCGGGGGACGGACCCTCACCATGCCCTGTTGCGCGGTCGTGGCGACCAGGTGGCCCTCCTGGGTGTAGATCCGCGCCATGCCGAGGCCCCGTCCACCCTCCGCGGAGGGCGAGTCCTGGACGTGGAGCAGCCAGCGGCTCACGTCGAACCGGCGGTGCCACCACATCGCGTGGTCGAGGCTCGCCACGGACACACCGCCGAACCAGGACAGGCCGTGGTTCCGCAGAATCGGCTCCAGCATCACCTGATCGCAGGCGTAGGCCAGCAGGGCCCGGTGCAGCACCTGGCTTGTCCGGTCCGGAAGGGGATCCCATGTCCGCATCCAGATCATCTGGGTGTTCCGGCGCTCCGGATCCGCGGTGAAGAAGATGTCCGGCTGCACGTGCCGGAGATCGAACGCCCCCAGCCGCGCGAACACGCGGGCAGCCGGATGGTCCGACCCCCGGAAGCTCTCCGTGGCGCTGGCGAGGGACGTCGGAGGTGGTGCCGCGGGGGCCGGCACCTCATGGTCCACCCCGTCCTGTTCGAGCTGGAACGAATAGATCATGGACAGGATCGGCTTGCCGCCCTGCAGCGCG
>JALHDK010000144.1:1653-6964 GCA_022838965.1 Actinomycetales bacterium
CGGCTCGTCTGTCCGGCCCGGTCTCAGGAAATAGCCGTGCATCGAATGCGGCAACCGGCATCCGAGGTGTTCGGGGTCCACGGTCGCCGACGCCGCCATGAGTGCCTGCGCCATGACCTGGCCGCCGTACACCCGGTTGCCCACCTCGGGGAGGGAGTGGCCCGTGAACCGGGTCTCGTCCGTGCGGGTGAGGTTCAGGACCCGGAGCACGTGCTGGAGCGGCTGGGTGTCGGGTTGGGGGAGCGGGAGTTTCCTGTGGGGCATCAGTCCTCCTCGGCCGGCTGCAGTGCACCTGAGGTGATCGTGGGCGGGACCGGAACACCCCGCGTGGCGAGGGCACGAGCGATCGCGGCGCGGGCGTCTGCCGCGCTCTCGCATCCGAGCGCCAGCCCGGCGAGACCCTGGCAGTCCGCGAGGGTCAGCGTGGCGAGGGTGTCCGCGACGGGTCTGAGGTCGCGGGGGGACATGGACAGGCTCTCCGCACCCAGGCCCACCAGGACGGCGGCGAGCGCCGGATCCGCGGACGCCTCGCCACAGATGCCCACCGGACGGTCCTGAAGCTGGCCTGCCTGGCACGCCAGGGCGATGAGCCGCAGGACCGCGGGATCCCACGGATCCGCGATGTCGGCGAGCTCGCCCGCGGAGCGGTCGGCCGCGAGGGTGTACTGGGTCAGGTCGTTGGTCCCTACGGACGCGAACGCTGCCCGGGCGAGAATCGGTCCCGCATTCAGTGCCGCAGCCGGAACCTCGACCATCACCCCCGCCGTCGCGAGGCCCGCGGATGCTGCGAGGGCCACGAACTCCTCCGCCTCGCGGACGGTGGACACCATCGGAGCCATGACCCACACGTCCGCGTCGTGCGCCGCCGCGGCCCGGGCGATCGCGGTCAGCTGGTTCTCCAGGAGGGCGCGGTTCACCCGCGCGAGACGGAAGCCGCGCAGACCGAGCGCAGGGTTGCGTCCTGGGTCGAGGGGGAGGAAGGGCAGGGGGTTGTCCCCTCCCGCGTCCAGGGTCCGGATCATCACCCGGCGACCGGGGAATGCGGCGAGGACCGCTCCCAGGGCGCGTTCCTGCTCGGCGAGGGAGGGCTCCTCGACGGCATCCACGAACTGCCCCTCCGTGCGCAGCAGGCCGATCCCCTCCGCGCCGGAGGCCGCAGCCACCCGGGCGCCGTCGGCGTCGCTGACGTTCGCCAGCAGGGGGACGCGGTGTCCGTCCGCGGTGCGGTTCGGGCCTGCCAGCGGGGCGACGCCCGGACGGCGACTGGCGACGACGGGTCCCGCCTCCTCGATGGACACGGTGCCCGCGGACCCGTCGATGCCCACGCGGTCGCCGTCGCGGACCCGGCGCAGCGCGCTCCCGAGGGCGACGACGGCGGGAATCCCGAGGTCGCGCGCGAGGATGGCCGTGTGGCTCGTCGGCCCACCGGCCTCGGTGAGGATTCCCAGCGTCAGCCGGGGATCCAGTGTGGCGGTGTCCGCGGGTGTCAGGTCATGTGCTGCGAGGACGTGGGGGTGGTCGCGCTGGGGCAGGCCGGGGAGGGGCTGGCCCGTGATCGCCGCGATGATGCGTGTCCCGACGTCGCGGACATCGGCGGCACGTCCGGCGAAGACCCCTCCGAGTTGCTCGAAGCGTTCCGCGAGTTCGGTGGTGGCGCGCCAGACCGCGGGAGCGGGGGCGAGTCCGTCCTCCCGGACGTAGCGGCGCGCCGCCGCCAGGAGGGCCGGATCGGTTGCCATCGCCGCCGTGGCGGCCAGGACGCCGCGCGCCACGCCGGTCGCGCTTCCGGCGCGCGCCGCCAGGGCGTCCCGGACCGTCTGCGCGCTCGAGGTGATGAGATCGCACGCAGCGTCAGGGGAGCCGGTGAGTGGGAGCGGCAGTGGCGGGCGCACCCGGTTCACCACCCAGGCGACGGGCCCGACGGCGTGTCCCTGGCTGACCCCGATCCCCCGGAGGATGCCGCGCTCCGCCACGGTCCCATTCCACCACGAACGGCCCCACCTTCTCCGACCAACAGGAGCGCGGCTCTGGAACCCGCTATGCTAATCTGCAGCCATTCACCGTGGCGTGCGTCACCCGGGGCGCCACTGAACCAGTGATGTACGGGCCGCCCGGCCCCTTCCAGAACAGGCGTGTGATGATGACCTCCCCAGACGAGACTCCCAGCGAAGCCCTGCAGGCCCTGGCACGCTGCCATGGCGTCGCGACGGATTTCTGGAGTTACGACGGCCATTACCGGGTCGTGTCCGCCAGCAGCATCCGCGCCGTGCTGGAGGCGCTCGGCGTGCCGGCGGCCACCGAGGAGGAGGTCCTCGCCTCCCTGCGTGAGCATGAGGAGGCGCAGTGGCGGGACACGTTGCCTCCCTGCGTCGTGATGCGGCAGGGCTCGGAGTGGCGGGTGCCGGTCCATGTCCCGCATGGCGCGGACGTCACCGTTGAGGTGCACCTCGAGGACGGCGGGGTGGTGTCCGCCGCCCAGGAGGATGCCTGGGTGGAGCCCCGCGACGTCGGAGGGCGACTGCTCGGGCGGGCCACCTTCGTCATCCCGTCGGGGTTGCCGTTGGGGTGGCACACGCTCGTGGCTCAGGTGAACGACGAGGCCGTGAGCGCACCTCTGGCGGTCACCCCTGACCGGTTGCCCGCACCGACCCCTGCCCCGGGTCGTGGCTGGGGCATGATGGCCCAGCTCTACTCCGTCCGGTCCGAGCGTTCCTGGGGGATCGGCGACGTGCGGGACCTCAGGGAGATGGTGTCGATCTTCGGCGACCTCGGCGCCGACTTCCTCCTGATCAATCCGCTGCACGCGACATCCCCGGTCCCACCCCTCACGCCCTCTCCCTACCTGCCGGACACGCGGCGGTTCGTCAACCCGATCTACATCCGTCCCGAGGACATTCCGGAGGTGGCCTATCTCTCGGGGCCGCAGCGCGCCCTGATCGAGTGGGCGAGCGAGGATGTCCGGCCACGGAACGCCACCATCGCACCGATTGACCGGGATGCCGTCTGGGAGTCGAAGAACCAGGCGCTCGAGGTCATCTTCGCGGCGCCGCGTTCGCGGGCCCGGCAACGCGAGTTCGAACGGTTCCGCGCACGGGAGGGACAGGGACTCGAGGACTTCGCCCTGTGGTGCGCGCTGAAGGAGAAGTTCCAGGACAGGCCCTTCCCCCCCGAGCTCGCCTCGGTGAACGCCCCGCACGTCGCACGGATGCGGCGCGAGCTGGCCAGCAGGGTCGACTACTACTGCTGGCTCCAGTGGGTCGTCGACGCCCAGCTAGCGGACGCCCAGCGCACGGCTGTCGAGTCGGGCATGGGGATGGGGATCATGCACGACCTCGCCGTCGGCGTTCACCCGGACAGCGCGGACGCCTGGGCGCTGCCCGACGTCTTCGCGCGCGGCATGGCCGTCGGCGCTCCACCGGACATGTACAACCAGCAGGGCCAGAACTGGAGCCAGCCGCCGTGGCGGCCGGACGCGCTCGCACGCTCGGCGTTCGCGCCGCTGCGGGACATGGCACGGTCCGTCATGCGGCATGGCGGCGCGCTGCGCGTCGACCACGTGATCGGCCTGTTCCGGCTCTGGTGGATCCCCGAGGGGATGGGGGCGCGCGAGGGCACCTATGTGCGGTACGACCACGAGTCGATGGTCGGGGTGCTCCTGCTCGAGGCTCACCGTGCCGGCGCCATCGTGATCGGGGAGGATCTGGGCACGGTGGAGCCCTGGGTGCGCGACTACCTGGCCGAACGTGGCGTGCTCGGCACCTCGGTGCTGTGGTTCGAGAAGGACCACGCCGGCTACCCCCTCCCGGCCCAGGACTTCCGGGAGCTCGTCCTGGCGACCGTGGACACTCACGACCTCCCCCCGGTCGCCGGCATGCTTGCCGGCGAGCACGTCGACATCCGGGCCCGCCTCGGGTTGCTCACCGAGCCCGAGCCACAGGTCCGGGCCGAGGCTGCCCGCGAACGTGAACGGATGCTGGGTCGGCTGCACGACTACGGACTGCTGCCCGAGGATCCCACCGAGCGCGAGATCATCGAGGCGATGCACCGCTACATCGCCATGACGCCGTCGGTGCTCGTCGGGGTCTCCCTCACCGACGCCGTGGGTGAGCGGCGAGCGCAGAACCAGCCCGGTACCGACACCGAGTACCCCAACTGGAAGTTGCCGCTGGCGGACGGCAGCGAGCGTCCTGTCCTCGTGGAGGCGTTGCCCGCAAACGCACGGCTGGTCTCGCTCGTCGCCGCACTGCGCGCACAGCTCGGCCTCCGCGAGGCGGCGCACCACGAGAGCTGACCGGCCCGCCACCCGAGAAGGAGGAACACGTGAGCAGAGCTGAGGACATGCTGGCCGCGCTCGGCGGCACGGGGAACGTGACCGACGTCGAGGCCTGCATCACGCGCGTGCGCGTGGTGGTGGTCGACACCGACCTGGTGGACGAGGCCGCCCTCCGGGCGGCGGGGGCCTTCGGCGTCGTGATGCATGGTCACACCGTCCAGGTGGTGGTCGGCCCTGAAGCGGACGAGGTGGTGGAGGAGATCGCCGACCTGCGGTGATGGACGTCTGTGCACCCGTCGGCGGGCGGGTGGTGGCACTCGCCGAGGTGCCCGACCCCGTGTTCGCCGCGGCCATGGTCGGTCCCGGAAGTGCGGTGGATCCGGGGGAGGGCAGGATCGTCGCGCGGACGCCGATCGCCGGGGTCCTGCGGATCGCCAAGCCGCATGCCTTCGTCGTCGAGGCGGCGGGGCGCGGCGTCCTCGTCCACCTGGGGATCGACACGATCTCGCTCGGGGGCGCGGGCTTCGACCTGCTCGCGGCTCCCGGTGACGTGCTCGTGTCCGGGGACCCGGTGGTTAACTGGGACCCGGCACCGGCCCGGGACGCCGGGCTCGCGTCGCACGTCGTCGTGGTGGCCCTGGCACGTGGGGCCCGGATCGAGTTGACGGCGCCGGCGGGCGCCACGGTGGCCCCGGGTGACACACTGTTCCGGTGGCTCTGACCCTCCACCGCACGCTCGCGGCCGCGGGCGCCAGCCTCCTGCTCGATCTGGATGGCACCCTCATCGACTCCGAGCCGGCCAGCAGGGCGGCCTACCGGACGTTCTTCCAGCGTCGCGGGTGGGCGGTGGACGACGGCGTGCTCCGGATGTTCGTCGGTCGGCGGGCCTCCGACGTGTTCGCGACCATCCCCGGTCCGTGGACCGGCCTCGACTACCACCTGCTCGCCCGGGAGTCCCTCAGCTGCCTGGATCACGACGCCTACCCGCCGGTTCCCGTGGCCGGTTCCGGTGAGCTGCTGCGGCACTACCGCGGCAGG
>JALHDK010000145.1 GCA_022838965.1 Actinomycetales bacterium
CCGGGCGGCCAATCCACCGGAGCCACCACGAACGGCAATCAAGGCTCAGCCACACCCGGCCCTCCCGGGCCACCCAACAACTTACGGATCAGGGCTGAGCAAGGCGGCCCTGCCCGGCGGTGGGACGCTGGCGGTGGCCCTGTTCGCCTCCGTGCTTCCCGCCCGGTCCTCCACCGGCACCCTGCTGGTGCTTCTCATCGTCGGAGATCTCTTCGCCATCTGGGCGTACCGCCGCCAGGCGGACTTCGTGCTGCTGCGGCGCCTGATCCCGACCGTGCTGGTGGGGATCCTCCTCGGAACGGCGTTCCTGGCCCTCACGGGTGACGAGGTGGTGCGCCGGGTCATCGCGGTCATTCTGCTCGCGCTCATCGCCTTCACCCTGTGGCGCCGCTCCCGGCCGGGCCGGGGTGCGGCGCCGCCGGACGACGACGCCCGCCATCGGATCGCGGCCGCGGCGTACGGCACGCTGGGCGGCTTCACGACGATGGTGGCGAACGCGGGAGGCCCGGTGATGTCGATGTACTTCCTGGCGATGCGGCTGGGAGTGCTCGCATTCCTGGGAACGTCCGCCTGGTTCTTCTTCGCGGTCAATCTCGTGAAGGTGCCGTTCTCGGTCGGCCTCGGTCTCATCTCCCTGGAATCCCTGAGGATCGATGCGGTCCTGGTGCCGCTGGTGGTGCTGGGGGCCCTCGTGGGACGGAAGCTTGCGACGCGGATGAACCAGAAGCTCTTCGAGAAGCTCGTGATCGCGTTGACGGTGGTGTCGGCGGTCAACCTGCTCCTCTGAGGGCCGCGGGGCACCCGGCGGACGTCGTCGGCGGGTCAGCCGGGAAGCAGCCCCGCCACGACGAAGTAGATCAGGAGCGAGAGCAGGTCCTGGATCACCGTTGCCAGGGGTCCACTGCCATAGGCCGGGTCGCGTCCGAGGCGTTCCATCAGCACCGGCAACAGCAGCGCCACCACGGTGGCCACGGCGCATGCGGCGAACAGCGAGACCCCCACGGTGATGGCCAGGGGGACCGAGCGGAAGGCTAGCCACACCGCCGGTGCCGCCAGCAGGCCCAGCATCAGGCCCAGTCCGATGCCCGTGAGGATCTCGAGCACCAGGACGCGGCGAATAGAGACCCCGACCGAGAGTCCGCGGATCACCAGCGCCTCCGTCTGGGTTCCCACCGCATCCGCGAGGTACACGACACCGGGCACGAAGAAGGCGAGACGAAGGTCACGGGCGAGCTCGTCCTCGAAACCGCCGACGAGGGACGCGGCAGCCACCGATCCAGCCAGGCCGACGAACAGCCACGGCGCCCGGCGCCACCACCGGCGGATCGGCGTCCATCAGGTCGGCGGCCACGGCGTCGTCGTCGGCCGCGACGAGACGCTCCGCGGGGATGAGGCCCACGAGACGTCCGTCGGCGAGGACCGCGACGTCGGCGACGGTGTCGAACGTACGGCGCCGCAGCGCGCCACGGACGAGCGATGCGCTGTCCTCCGGGCTGCACGTCGGGACGGAGGTGGCGAGGTACGTCTCGATGGAATCGGGCAGCAGGGGGATGCTGGTCGTCACGCTGCCCAGTGTGCGGCCGGACCGGCGCGCGGGCCGCTGATCGGTCGGGGTGGCGGGATTCGAACCCACGACCCCCTGCTCCCAAAGCAGGTGCGCTACCAAACTGCGCCACACCCCGTCACCCGCACGGGCGGGCCCTGAGACAGTGTAGTTCGCCCGGGGACCCGCGCGGGACGTGGCAGGTTCGACCAACCCGTGCGCGGACGATAGAATCGTCCCGCCACCGCGGCCCTGCGGATGTAGCTCAATGGCAGAGCCTCAGCCTTCCAAGCTGATGGTGCGGGTTCGATTCCCGTCATCCGCTCCGATTGTCCCGATCCCAGCCCGAGCGGGCACCCAACGAATGGAGAACACCTGTGAAGAGCGCCGTCGAGAACCTCGAACCCACGCGTGTGCGACTCACCGTCGAGGCCCCGTACGACGAGCTCAGGAAGGACATCGAGGCCGCGTACCGCGAGATCGCCAACCAGGTGACCATCCCCGGTTTCCGGCGCGGCAAGGTGCCGGCGCGCATCATCGACCAGCGCGTCGGCCGGGGTGCGGTGATCGAGCAGGCGGTCAACGCCGTGCTTCCCCGGCTCTACCGCGACGCGGTGGTGTCGAATGACATCAAGGTGCTCGGCAACCCGGAGGTGGACATCACCGAGGTCCCGGCGGTGACCGGCCCGCTCGGCGGGCAGCTGGTCTTCACCGCCGAGGTGGAGGTGCGGCCGGAGATCGTCCTGCCCGATCTCTCCGGCGTCACCCTCGAGGTCGAGGGGGTGGAGGTCACCGACGACGACGTCGAGGAGCGACTCACCTCGCTGCGCGAGCGGTTCGCCACCCTCACGGCCGTGGATCGTCCCGCACGGGACGGTGACTTCGTCGTCGTCGACCTGCGGGCGTCGATCGGCGACGAGGAGGTGGAGTCGGTCTCCGGGATCTCCTACCAGATCGGCGCCCACTCGATGATCGAGGGCCTCGACGAGGCGCTCGTCGGCATGGCGGTGGACGAGGAGAAGACGTTCACCTCGCGACTGGTCGCGGGCCCGCACGCCGATGAGGACGCGGACGTGCTGGTTCGCCTCACCGCGGTCAAGGAGCGCGAGCTCCCGGAGGCGGACGACGAGTTCGCTGAACTCGCCTCCGAGTTCGACACCATCGCCGAACTGCGTGCGGACCTGCGTACCCGCGCCGCGGCCGACAAGGCCGCCGCGCAGGCCGTCGCCGCCCGCGAGGCGCTGCTCGTCCACCTGCGCGCCACCACCGACTTCCCGTTGCCCCAGCGCATCATCGAGCGCGAGATCAGGTCCCACCTCGAGCATGAGGGCAGGGAAGCGGACGATCCCCACGGCGAGGAGATCCGGCAGGAGACCGAGGCGGCGCTGCGCGACCAGCTACTTCTCGACGTGCTGGCGGAGTCGCTCGGGGTGGACGTGTCACAGGACGAGCTGCTGCAGTTCCTCTTCACCACGGCCCAGCGGTACGGCATGGATCCGTCGGAGTTCATCACCACCGCCGACCAGAACGGCCAGATTCCGTCGTTCGTCGCCGAACTGGCCCGGAACAAGGCGCTGGTGGTCGCGCTCCGCCAGGTGCGGGTCCTGGACACCGCCGGCAACCCCGTCGACCTCACGGCGTATGTCGGGGCTGCCGAGGCGGAGGAGGCGTCCGACGACGAGGACGAGACGCTCGACGTGCCGGCGGACGACCAGCCGGAGTGACGGCGGGCCTGCTGCGCCCAGAGCGAAAACACGGCACGCCCCGCAGGCCGGGGAGCCCCGGCGCGTTAGATTGCCAGTATCCGAGAACTCTGAAGGAGTACCTGTGATTGAGCGTGCCAGGGCCGAAGGGGCGTCGTTCGGACTGAACGACCACATCTACAACCGGCTGCTCCGCGAACGCATCATCTGGCTGGGGACGGAGGTACACGACGAGAACGCGAACGCCATCTGCGCGCAGATGCTGCTCCTCGCGGCCGAGGACCCCAAGAAGGACATCTACCTCTACATCAACTCGCCCGGAGGCTCCATCACCGCGGGCATGGCCATCTACGACACCATGCAGTACGTCCAGCCGGACGTCGCCACGGTGGCCACGGGTCTTGCCGCGTCCATGGGGCAGTTCCTGCTCTCCTCCGGGGCACCGGGGAAGCGGTACGCCACGCCGCACGCCCGGATCATGATGCACCAGCCCTCCGGGGGAATCGGGGGCACGGTGACCGACATTCGGATCAACGCCCAGCTGATCCTCAACATGAAGCAGGTGCTGGCGGAGCTGACCGCCCAGCAGACCGGCAAGTCCGTGGAACAGATCCTCTCCGACTCCGACCGGGACCGCTGGTTCAACGCCGAGGAGGCCAGGGAGTACGGCTTCATCGACCATGTCGTCACACACGCCGGCTCGGTCACCGGCAGCGGTGGCCTGGAGTAAGGACGAGATCATGAACGAGTTCCCAGCGGCGGGGCCGCGCTCCCGCTACGTGCTCCCGCAGTTCGAGGAGCGTACCGCCTACGGATTCAAGCGCCAGGACCCGTACACCAAGCTCTTCGAGGATCGCATCATCTTCCTGGGCGTCCAGGTTGACGACGCATCCGCCGATGACGTCATGGCCCAACTGCTGGTCCTCGAGTCACAGGACCCCGACGGCCTCATCACCATGTATATCAACTCGCCGGGCGGCTCCTTCACGGCGCTCACCGCGATCTACGACACGATGCAGTACATCAAGCCGCAGATCCAGACCGTCTGCCTGGGACAGGCCGCCTCCGCGGCGGCCGTGCTGCTGGCGGCCGGCTCGCCCGGCAAGCGTCTTGCGCTCCCGAATGCCCGTGTGCTGATCCACCAGCCGGCGCTCTCGGGCAGCGGGTACGCCCAGGCGTCGGACATCGAGATCCAGGCGAACGAGATGATCCGCATGCGGGAGTGGCTCGAGGAGACCATCGCCGCGCACTCCGGCCAGCCGGTGGAGAAGGTCCGCAACGACATCGAGCGCGACAAGATCCTCACCGCGCAGCAGGCCGTCGAGTACGGGCTGGTGGACCAGGTCCTGACTCCCAGGAAGGCTCCGGTGCTGGCCCGGAAGTAGGGAGGGCCGCGCGCCACGCCGGAGGCCGTTCGTTTGAAGTTGCCGGCATTGGCGCGCATGCTTGTCAGAGGCTGCTCGCTTCGTGGGACACGTCCCCTGCAATGGTGTTCGATGGGGTGAGGTCGACCAGATGGAGGTGGCGTGCGAGCCGACGGCGCGGAACTGTTGAAGTGCTCCTTCTGCTCCAAGAGCCAGAAGCAGGTGCGGAAGCTCATCGGAGGACCCGGGGTCTACATCTGCGATGAGTGCATCGAGCTGTGCAACGAGATCATCGAGGAGGAGCTCCACCACTCCGCGGACGCCCGCGGCATCGGGAAGCTGCCCAAGCCACGAGAGATCTACGAGTTCCTCGAGAGCTACGTGATCGGGCAGGACAGTGCGAAGCGTTCCCTGTCGGTGGCGGTCTACAACCACTACAAGCGGATCCAGCATCGTCCGGCCAAGGACGACGACGGAGTCGAGCTGCAGAAGTCGAACATCCTCCTCATCGGCCCCACGGGAACCGGGAAGACCTACCTCGCCCAGACGCTCGCGAAGATGCTCAACGTGCCGTTCGCCATCGCGGACGCGACGGCGCTCACCGAGGCGGGGTACGTCGGTGAGGATGTGGAGAACATCCTCCTGAAGCTCATCCAGGCGGCGGACTTCGACACCAAGCGGGCCCCTCCATCACCAGGGATGTGTCGGGGGAGGGGGTGCAGCAGGCCCTGCTGAAGATCATCGAGGGCACGCAGGCGTCCGTCCCGCCCCAGGGCGGCCGCAAGCACCCGCACCAGGAGTTCCTCCAGCTCGACACCACCAACGTCCTGTTCATCGTCGCCGGGGCCTTCGCGGGCCTGGAGGACATCATCACCTCCCGGATCGGGCGGCGCGGCATCGGATTCGGAGCCCCGCTGCACGAGAAGAACGACGACGCCGACATCTTCGCCGAGGTGCGTCCCGAGGACCTTCACAAGTTCGGGCTCATCCCGGAGTTCGTGGGCCGGCTTCCCGTCGTGGCGACGGTGACGAAGCTGGATCGCGATGCGCTCGTCCGCATCCTGGTGGAGCCCCGCAACGCCCTCATTCGCCAGTATCAGCGCATCATGGAGATGGACGGCGTCGAACTGGAGTTCACGCCGGCGGCGATCGAGGCCGTCGCGGACGCGGCGCTCGCGCGGGGGACGGGGGCGCGGGGCCTGCGGTCGATCCTCGAGAACGTGCTTCGCGAGGTGATGTTCGAGATCCCGTCCCGCACCGACGTCGCCAAGGTGGTCATCACCGACGACGTCATCCACGGTGACGCGGAGCCCACCCTCGTCACGCACCGGCAGCGGCGGGTTCCCCGCGAGAAGTCCGCCTGATGGGTGCCCACGCGAGTCCCGAGGGTCCCGATGTTCCCGACGAACTGCGCGACTACCGCCGCACCATCGACAACATCGATGCCGCGCTGGTCCACCTGCTGGCCGAGCGCTTCCGGTGCACCCAGAAGGTGGGCCTGCTGAAGGCTCGCCTCCACCTGCCGGCGGCGGACCCGGAGCGTGAGGCCCGGCAGGTCGCGCGGCTGCGCATGCTCGCGGACGAGTCGGGGCTCGATCCCGTGTTCGCGGAGAAGTTCCTGGCGTTCATCGTGGCCGAGGTCATCCGCCACCACGAGCAGATCGCGCGCGACTCCGCCGTGTGACGGTCGTCCCGGCAGCCGGGTCAGGCGTCGCCGTAGAGTTCGGCGATCTCCCGGGCGAACCGTTCGATGGCCGGTTGCCGTCTGACCTTGAGCGACGGGGTCAGCAGGCCGTTGGACTCGGTGAACTCCTCCGTGATCACGGTGAACTTGCGGATCGACTCGGCGCGGGACACGGCCTCGTTCGTTGACGATCATTTCGCCTGTTTCCAGTCCCCGGGTTAGTGCGCTGGGATTGAATGGTTCCGTCGCGCAGACGCATTACTTTGGCGGGAGCCGCAGGTCTTAACGCCGGGCGCAACGGATGCCGCGATATGAAAACAATAGTGACCTGGCTGGTTTTGATACTCGGTCCGTTGGCCGCGCGGGCCGACCTGATTTGGAGCAGGCAGATTAATCTGGAGTCGCACAATTCCGGAACGGCCACGGCGATCCGAATCTGGTGCGATGC
>JALHDK010000146.1 GCA_022838965.1 Actinomycetales bacterium
CGGCGCTGCTCGGGCTCGGCCTGCGCGCGGGCGACCGCGTGGCCGCGTTCGGCAAGAACTCCGACGCGTACGTGCTGCTCTGGCTCGGCGTCGTCAAGGCGGGTCTGATCCACGTCCCGGTCAACTTCGCCCTCACCGGGCACGAACTCGCCTACATCCTCCGCCAGTCGGGCGCCCGGGCGGTGTTCGCGGACGACGCACTCCTGGAGGAGGTCGCCACCTGCGGCGTCACACCCGAGATCCGCGGGTCGCTCCGCGCGGGCACCGGCGAGCGGGACGTCCTCGCGTGGGCGCTGGCCGCGACGCCGGCACCGGCGCTCGACGTTGACGTGGCGGACGACGACGTCGCCCAGATCCTCTACACCTCCGGAACCACCAGCGAGCCCAAGGGTGCGATCCTCACGCACCGCGCCCTCATCCACCACTACGCCTCGGCGGCCCTCATCCTCGACACCAGCGCCGCCGACCGCTTCCTCCACGCCCTGCCCCTCTACCACTCGGCGCAGATGCACGTGTTCATGATGCCGTGCCTCATGATGGGCACCGCGAACTGGCTGCTGGAGGTCCCCGCGCCGGTCAAGGTGCTGGACTCGATCGCGGCGCACGAGATCGACTCGTTCTTCGCGGCCCCCACCGTGTGGATCGCGCTGCTCAGCCTCATCGAGAAGGATCCCTCGCGCGCGGCCAGGCTCACCAAGGCCTACTATGGCGCCTCGATCATGCCCACGCCGGTGCTGCAGCGGCTGCGCGCCCTCCTGCCGGGGATCGGGTTCTACAACTGCTTCGGACAGTCGGAGATGGGGCCGCTCTGCGCGGTGCTGCGACCCGAGGACCACGACGAGCGGCCCGCCTCCGCGGGCAGGGCGATCCCGTTCGTGGACATGCGTGTGGTCGACGACGACATGGTGGACGTGGCCCCCGGGGAGGTGGGCGAGGTGGTCTACCGGGGCCCGCAGGTGTGCCTGGGCTACTGGGACAAACCGGCCGAAACCGCGGAGGCGTTCACGGGCGGGTGGTTCCACTCGGGCGACCTCGCGCGGATCGATGCCGAGGGCTACATCACGATCGTCGACCGCAAGAAGGACGTCATCAACGCGGGCGGCATCATCATCTCGTCCCGCGAGGTGGAGGAGGCGCTGTTCACCCACCCGGCGGTGCATGACGTGGCGGTGATACCGGTCCCCGATCCGAGGAAGATCGAGGCGGTGACCGCGGTGGTGGTGCTCGAGCCCGGCGCGACCGCGGACGAGGCGAGCCTGCGGAAGCACGCCCGCGAACACCTGGCCGAGTTCAAGGTGCCGCGGCACATCCACTTCGTCGACGCCTTGCCCAAGAACACCGCGGGCAAGGTGCAGAAGCGGGAGCTGCGGGACCGGTTCGCCCCGCCCTCCTGAGGGGCTTCGCGGCCTGGGGGCTTCACTGCGGTGTGCGCGCGCTCAGGCACGCACCCAGCGGGCCAGCGCCGCGATCACCAGCGGCGAGAGCGGCCGGACCACCGGTCGCACCCAGCGCAGACGGGCCGCAGTTCGTCGCGGTAGTCCGCGAACGTGTGCGTCTGGTAGCCGAGGATCGCGTTCGACTCCGCGGTGTCCATCCAGTGCGTGTAGAAGGCCTCCCCGCCCAGGAGGTCACGCGGGAGCCGCAGGCCGGCCGCCGCGAAGACGGCGTCCAGGAACTCGTGCTGGGTGATGCGGCAGCCCTCGCCGCCCCCGATGAGGAGGACCTTCCCGACGGCGTCGGGAGCGTCCACGCACGCGGCCATGGCGGTGGCGACGTCGGCGGGGTGGACGTGCTCGAGCGGGTTGTCGGGGGCGGTGCGCAGCAGCTGGCGGAAGGTGCCGGGGTCCGTGGTGAGCGTGCGGGCGTCGACCGAGACACCCACCCGCAGGATCGCGAACCGCGCGCTGCCCTCCCGCAGCCGGGTCTCGATGGCGATCTTGTGCCGCGTGTAGTGGTCCGAGGGGTGCACCGGTTCGTCCGCCGTCCGCAGGATCGGCAGGGAGGGGAGGCCGTACACGGTGACCGAGGACGGGTAGACGAACAGCGGCGCGTGGGCCGCCCGCTCGACGGCGTCGATCAGGCGCATCGTCCCGCGCACGTTGATGTCCTCCGCCAGCTCGGGCGACGTCTCGGTCCGCGGGGGCAGCACCCCGGCGAGATGGACGACGGCGTCGACGGGCGCCACCAGGGCGTCCACGTCCGCCGTACGGACGTCCCCCCACGTGACGCCGTCGAGGAGCCCGCCCCAGCGACGGGCGACGCGCCGGTTGGCGGGCCTGTCCCGGACGAGGACGCTCACCGGGTGGCCGCGGGTGGTGAGCTCCCGAATCACGGCGAGGCCGAGGTTCCCGAACGCCCCGGTGACCAGGACCCGGCCGGGCGGAGGGCCGCTCACCGGAAGAACGCCGGCCACAGGAGGGCGTCGAGCACGAGGGTGTGCGCGGTGAACACCACGCTGCCGCCGAGGGCGAGCCGGTGGGCCACGACCGGCGAGCGGGGCCGGATCCGCAGCAGGACGACGACGAGGGCCAGCGAGGCCAGGCCCACCACGAACAGGGAGAGACGGATGGCCCACCACACCACCTCGCCCGGCTCCGCGACCATCCGGGCGACGAGGGGCATCCACAACGCCGAGGGGACGAGGATGGCGAGGAAGATCCAGGGGAACACCTCGTAGCCGACACGCTCCCCCACACGGGCCTCGGCGGGATCGAGCCTGACGAGCACGAACCAGAGGATCGCGAAGAAGCTCGCCGCGCCGAGCAGCATGCTGGCGGTGTAGAGCGGGATGAGGGCCCGCGGGGTGCCGCCCCAGAAGTCGGTGCTGGCGTTCGGAATGGAGGTGAAGCCCCACACGTAGCTGCCCACCACCGCGAGACCGCCCAGCAGGACGATCAGGCCGAGCACAATTCTCCGGGTCCCCATTGATGCATCCTACGAGGCCGCGGACCACCCCGCCGAGGTGGCCCGGGCGGCGGTCTCAGGAGAGGTCGATCAGCCGGAGGAGCAGCCAGACCGCCGCCCCCGTCCCGAGAAGCACCAGACCGGTCACCGGCAGACGGCGCAACCGGATCTCGATCCGGCCAACAATCCCGGCCAGGCCGCCAGCCCTTGATCCGCGCGGCACGCGCACCCCTCCCAGCGCACGTCCCGCGGCAGCGAGAACCCCGACGACGGCACCCGTCAGCCGTTCCAGCGGCACCACGATGTCACCCTCGGGAACGGCGGGGGCGCGCAGCCGCGGCGCCAGGACGGCGATCAGGGCCCCGGCGAGCAGCAGCGGCCAGGTGGCGTCCCACACCTTGGCGGCACTCAGGCCCACGGCGAGCCCCCGGGATGCGGCCCACGCCCAGGGCACCGTCCAGCCGGCGACGGCGAGGAGCACCCAGCCGGGGTGCACGGAGGACGAGGAGGTGTCCGCGCCGGCGAGCCGCCACGCCCTCCACAGCAGCAGCGCCGTCGCCGTGGAGCTGAGCGTCACGAGGATCACGACGCCGGAGGCTCCGGACGCGTACAGCGTGTCCTTGAGCAGGGATTTGGCGAGGTAGCCCGAACTCGCGGGCGCGGCGGCGAGCCCGAGCGCGGATGCCGCGAACAGGGCGAGCCGGACGCGGCTCGCCCCGGGGGCGCAGGATGCCGCGAGGAACAGCGCCGCCTTGTTGAGGCCGTGGTGCAGCGCGTAAACGCCCAGGACACCGGCCACCACCGCCGGGTCCGCGCCACCCGGGAGATACCCCGTGGAGAAGCCGACCAGCACGAGGCCCATCTGACTCACGGTCGAGTAGGCGAGCACGGTCTTCAGGCGTGTCTGGGTGAGGCCGAGTCCCACCCCGCCGAATGCCGTGACGAGTCCCAGTCCCAGCAGGACCGTCCCGAGGTGGCCCAGCTCCAGCCCGCCTCCGGGGGCGAGCCGGAGCCAGCCGACCAACCCCGCCTTCACGATGACGCCGGACAGGATCGCACTGGCCGGCACCGGGGCGATGGGGTGGGCGAGGGGCAGCCAGAAGTGCAGGGGCATGATCCCGAGCTTGACGGCGAACCCCGCCAGGAACAGGGCCGCGGGCGCTGCCCGTGCGGCGGCGGCCCCGGGATCCAGGAGCGCGGCGAACTCCGCGTTGCCGAACCGTCCGGCGATGAGCAGGACGCCCGCCAGGATCGCGGCCTCTCCGGCGATCGCCATGACCAGGTACACGCGCCCGGCCCGCCACGCCGCCGCGCTTCGCGCCTCCACGACCATCAGGTAGGCGGACAGGCTCACCGTGACGTAGCCGGTGTAGAAGGCGCTCAGGTTGAGCGCGAGCAACAGCAGTCCCATGCCCAGGAGGCAGGCGAACCACCCGATCCAGAACGCCCGCGAGGCGGTGGCGAAGCGGTCCCGCGCCAGCCAGCCGGCCAGCCCCCACGCGAGGGCGGAGAGGACGAGGAACGGGAGGGTGACGTCGTCGGCCCCCAGCCGCATGCCGAGGAGCACCTGGCCGAGTTCCACCGGCTCGCCCCCGCCCAAGGGCGCCAGGAACGCGAGGGGCACGAGGGGCGCGACGGCGATGGCGCCGCGGGCGGCCCGCCCCCCGACCGCCGTCGCCAGCAGGGCGAGCAGCGGCAGGAGAAGGACGACGGCGGCGGTCACGGGACGTACACCTCCACCACGTCGATCACCCACGTCAGCGGGCTGAGCAGGTACCCCGTCATGAGGCCGGCGGCGAGAGCCATGGCGGCGGTGACGACCGCGGGGGCGACGAGACCCACCACTTCCGGTCGGGTCACGGGCTGTCCGCCCGGCCAGACCTCCGGGGCGGGGTGCAGCCAGATCCGCTTGAGGAGCGGGAGGAAGTACGCCGCGTTGAGCAGGGTACTGGTCACGAGGACGCCCACCACCCAGATCTGCCCGGTCTCCACCGCGCCGAGCCCGATGTGCCACTTGCTCACGAATCCCGCGATGGGGGGAAGGCCGATCATGCCGAGCGCACCCACGGTGAACGCGAGCGAGCTCCAGGGCAGGCGGCGCCCGACGCCGTCGAGCTGGTCGATGCGCGTGACGCCGAGGAGGGCCCCGAAGATCCCGGCGCAGAAGAACAGCGTGATCTTCATGAGGCCCTGGTGGACGAGGTGGACCATGCCACCGGTGGTCGCCACGGCCCCGCCCACGGCCACGCCGAGCGCGATGTAGGAGACCTGGCTGACGGTGGAGAAGGCGAGCCGCTTCTTGATGTCCGTCTGGAAGAGGGCGAGCG
>JALHDK010000147.1 GCA_022838965.1 Actinomycetales bacterium
AACCAGGAGGTGATCACCCACCCCGACCTGCCCGCACTCACCGCCTGAACCACAAACAGAAGGATCACCCAATACACCACCCCAATGGACTTGACCGGGACACCCTCGGTGACCTGCATAGATAGACGCTGGACGACACCCGCGGACACTGGTCAACGCAATTGGAAAAGCGTGTTGGGTGCAAGCCCTCGGGGTTTCGAATCCCCCATCCTCCGCTCAGAGGCGGGCCCGTGACCTGCGGTGATGCAGGAGAGGGCCCTTCGGCTGCCTTGGCGGGATGGCCGCCTGCAACAGAGCGGTTGCAGTTGCGGTTGCAGTTGCAGAAGGGCGTGTTGCCACGAGCGGGTTGGCCGACGTCCGGCGGCGGCGGTGGCCAACAGAACCCGTCCTGCCGCAACAGTTGCTCGGCCCAGAACCTGCCATCGTCCGCGGGGCGGCCGGTGGTCGGTGGCCGGTGGCCGAGGGGTGCTGCATGTTCGAAACACCGATCTGTTCATTCCATCTGAACAGTGATACATTCTGAACATGACCGACTGGCAGGACATGGCATGCGCTGACGTTGCAGAGGTGCTGCGGCGTGCTGGCCTACAGGTCCATGCCTCGGATGGCGAGCTTGAGGTTGCGCTCGACGGCTGTCCTCCCCACACCTTCCGTCCCGTGGTCCTGAACCGGGAGCTGACCGCGCCGATGGCGGCCCAGCTTGCGGCGAGTGAGGGCGACGTCGTGGTGGCGCGCTTCGTCAATGACCTGGCAGCTGACGTGCTGCGGGCACGCGGGATCGACTTCGCGGACCGTGCGGGTAACGTCCACCTCCGACGCCCCGGCTTCCTCATCGACGTCCGGGGCCGACGGCGTCCGGAGCGCGCCGCCCCTGTCCACACCCGAGACGAACCTCCGCTCGTGGACGCGCCTGCGTCTTCGCTCAAGGTCACGTTCGCGCTGGTGTGCCGCCCCGAATTGGCGGCGGCCCCGATGAGGGAGATTGCGACCGCAGCCGGAACCTCGTTGGGAAGCGTGCCCCGCGCGATCGAGTCGCTGGAAGCCGGCGGCTTCCTGCTCCGCCGGGACAGGTCCGAGCGGAAACTGATCCGGCGGGAGGAACTCGCCGCCCTGTGGGCCGAGGTCTTCGCGACCAGGCTGCGACCGCGGTTGCGGGGCTCGTACTTCACCCCCAACGACCCCCGGTGGTGGGAGGGTGTGACCGTCGAAGAGGGTCTGGCGTTCAGTGGCGAGGTCGGGGCGTGGCTGCTGGACCGTTACCTCCGGCCGTCAGGAGCGCTCGCCTACGTGACGCGGGACCCGCTTCTGGTGGCGGCACGTCGCCAGCTCCGGCCGGATCCCGCCGCCGGCACAGTGGAGATCCGGGAACAGTTCTGGCACTTCGAGTGGGAGCCGGGCCCACCGTCCGCCCCACCCCTGCTGGTATACGCGGACCTCATCGCCACCGCGGAGCCCCGGCTCGTCGAGGCCGCCCACCACCTCCGGGAAGAGAACGATGAACTACGACGCCTCCTCCATCCCTGAGCTCGACCTCCACGGGCGTGTCCTGGCCGAACTCACGGCCGCTGCGGCCGAGCGGGGAGTCAGCCTCCTGGTGATCGGGGCGGCGGCCCGGGACATCCTGATGACGTGCTTCGGACTCGAGCTCGGGCGGGCCACCCGCGATCTCGACGTCGCGGTCGCGGTGTCATCCATGGCCCAGTTCGAGGGTCTCCTCAGCGCATTTCCGCGCGCGGTCCGGCGCGGATCCCACTCGATCATTGTCGAGGGACTCGAGGTTGATGTGGTTCCATTCGGGGGCGTCGAGTCCCTGAGCCGGCGGATCGCGTTCCCGGATGGCTTCGAGCTGGACGTCCTCGGAGTCGCCGAGGCGCTGGGGGCGGCCATCCGGGTGTCACTGCCGCACGGCGTCACAGTCCGTGTCCCCACGTTCGCCGCCCAGGCCGTCCTCAAGCTGTTCGCGTGGCGTGATCGCAGGTTCGCCACGAGCAAGGACGCGATTGACCTGCGGACCATCCTCGGCACCGGATGGTCCGGTGGCGAGCTCGACCGGCTCTACTCGGAGGAATGGGAGACGGTCGAGAGGTGGGGCGGCGACGTCGTCGCCGCCAGCGCCGCCGTCCTCGGACGTGAGGGGGCTGCCCTCCTCGAACCCGCAGGCCGGGCAGAGGTACTCGGGATACTCCGGGACGCCCACCTCATGGAGGCTCTCGCCGGGACCGCGGGCAGCATGGCAGCGGAGTTCCTGCTCCAGCTCGAGGCGTACCGTGACGGGTTCTCCTCGTTCACCGCCTAAGCTCTGGCATTCCACACGTACGTCACGACCATCGCGTTGTCGGTTCTCTTTGCCTTGGTGGGCAATGGGGTGCCCGGCCCGTTGCGCCCAGCGCACGAGTGTCGCCCTCGACGGTGATCCCCAGATCCACTCGCGGCACGCGAGCTGGGTCGCGGCCGGCACCGGTTGCAGTTTCGGTTGCAGTTCCCTCTTGTTCGCCGACGTCGATCGCCGTCGGTCCTTGTCGGCCGACCCGTGCTGACCTGCACAGATAGACGTCGAGCGACCCCCTCGAACATTGGAACACGCAATTGGAAAGCGTGTTGGGTGCAAGCCCTCGGGGGTTCGAATCCCCCATCCTCCGCTCAGAGACGGTCCCGTGACCTGCGGTGATGCAGGAGACGGGCCCTTCGGTTGTCCTTGGCATGGATGGCGGCCTGCAACAGCCGGCTGCAGTTGCGGTAGCAGTTGCAGAAGGCGGGGTTGCCACAAGCGCGGTGTCCGGCGGCTCGGCCAGTCGAATCAGTTCTGTCACGGCAGCTGCTTGCCCGGAACCTGGCGGCGGTCTGGTGGTTCGCCAGCCACCGGCGCCTTCCTTTGACCGCCGGATCTCGACGGGACGGCGGCCTTGAGGGACGGACGAAAGGGGAGCAGTACCGCAGGTCCTGCGTGTGACAATGGAACGGGAGGGCACCCTGGGCTGTGGGTCCGAGTCAGTGAACACAACGGAACCCCGGACGCCACCGGGATACCGAACGACGGGGATGACCGATGACGGTGGTGCGTGACGACGTCGTCACCTCCGTAGCGCCGTCGAGGCTTGCGGTGGTCGTCCGGGTCGTACCCGTGTTGGTCATGGTGGCCGCCGCCGGGGGTGGTGTGCTGCTCGCCGGGTGCAGCGCGATGGGCGGATTCGGCCTGCCGAGCGTTCCGCCCGGCTCGATCCCGGGACCACGGGAGGTGCTCGTCGGGACATTGCACGTGGAGGACAACGGGTGCTTCACCTGGTCCGGTGACGGGCCGGAACGCCGCTGGGTCATCTGGCCCCCCAACGCCGAACAGGATGACGTGTTCGTTCATCTCGGTGACGGTGCGGCGGTGACCGACGGAGACACCCTGACCGGGACGGGCATCCGTGCCGACGCGGACGTCCTGCCGGCGTGGGACAACAGAGGCAGCCAGCTCGGCGCGCACGGCCGGTTCTGTGACGCCGACGACCGCGGCATCGTCGTGTTCGACGAGGTCGAGAGGGCGGACAGCGAATAGGGGCTGGCGACGCGTGTCACGGATTGCCACTCCGTAGTACGCCGTCGAACACTGGGGTTCGTGGGTGAGGACCTCCATCTGGGACGCCGAGTCTGCCGCGTACATCCGCTCGCGGCCTGACCGCTACCCGGGCGGGCGGGCGATCGAACCGGAGTGGACGCAGGAGGCGCTGGACGACGTCGACCTGGTCGCGTTCGAGCCAGACCCGAAGTCGCGGATGGGTGCCTCACGATTCAGCGGTCACTCGGAAGGGGCCGGTCGGGTGCTGGTGGTCATCGCGTTCAGGGACGCTGATGGCGACCTCCACGGCATCTACGCCTGGCCCGCCACGGGGGCCGACCTGACGTTCTACCTGGAAGGGATCACTGATGGCGAAGACGATTGATCCGGCACTGGCCGCCCGCGTGCGGGAGGAGTCCGAGCAGACCAGGGATGCTCCGTTCCCTCCCGGGGTTGTTCCGACCCGGCCGAACAGGCTGCGTACCAAGGTGTACTCGGTGCGGCTGAGTGCGGAGGAACAGGCGCGGGTGCAACGCGTCGCGGATGCGAAACACCTGCCCGCCTCCACCCTGGTGCGATCCTGGATCCTGGAGCGGTTGGACCAGGAAAAGTCCGCCTGAGAATCACTCCAGATCACGCCGCGGCGCGGACGGCGTCATCCGTGGCGAACTTCAGGTTCGGGAGCGGTTGCAGTTTGGGTTGCAGTTCCCTCGTGTTCGCCGACGTCGATCACTGTCGGTCGTTGTCGACCCCCGGCCGTGACCTGCACTGATAGACGTCCGTCGGGCACCCGAACGAGACCGCAGAAACTGGGACGCCATCCACACCGGGGCCGAGAACCTCTGCCCCAGCTTCCAGTCTCTGCAACGGGCACCGACTGAGTCCGATCTACAGCTGGGCCGGCAGTGGAGCGTCCCCTACTCTTGAGTCATGACCGGGGCTACGTCCGAGAGCATCGCGCTGCGTGCGGCCGTCGCCGCTCAGCGTGGCGCCATGGACGCGATCCTCGCCCGTTACGGGGCGGTCAATCCTCGCCTGTTCGGTTGCGTTGCCCGGGGCGACGCGACCAGCACCAGCGACGTGGATCTTCTGGTGGCAGTGTGACCCGTCCCAATCAGGAGCGGTTCTCCGACATCGTCAGCGCGATCGAGCGCTGCCAAAGCTATGCACCGCACCTGCGATCAGGGGAGTTCGCCGCGATGGCCTACGACGCCGTGCTGCGCAACCTGGCCGTCATCGGTGAAGCGGTATGCTCCCTCCCCTCTGAGACTCGTGCCCGGATGCCCGAAGGCCGGCTCGCTCGTCTCAGCTGAATGGAGAGCCCTGTGAGGAGGACTCGCCTCGCCATCCTCGATCCCCACCACGTCACCGATGACGAACTGCTGCCCTTTGCCCGGATACTGGCAGCGGGAGGAACCGTGGCCTTTCCCACAGAGACCGTGTACGGGCTGGGCGCGGACGCCACCAACCCCGAGGCCGTGGCTGCGATCTTCAAGGCCAAGGGTCGCCCACCGGACAACCCGCTCATCGTCCACGTGGCGGACCCCGCGGACCTCGAGACCTTGGTGGCGGCTGTGACACCCCTGGCCCGGGACCTGATGGATCGCTTCTGGCCCGGCCCCCTCACCGTCATCCTCCGGAAGACCGCACGCGTGCCCGATCTGGTGACAGCGGGGCTGGACACCGTGGCACTGCGCATGCCCGCCCATCCCCTGGCCCTGCGGCTGATCGCCCTGTCCGGCGTTCCGGTGGCCGCACCCAGCGCCAACCGGTCGGGGCGCCCCAGTCCCACCCGGGGGGCCCACGTGGTGGCAGACCTCATGGGCCGGGTGGACGCCATCATCGACGGCGGCCCGTGTGCCGTCGGACTCGAGTCCACCGTGGTGGATGCCACGGGTGATGCTCCGGTGATCCTGCGACCCGGCGCGGTGACCCGGGAAATGCTGGCGGGGGTGAGCGGGCGGGTAGAGCTGGACCCCGCCCTGGCACGACGGACGCATGCCGACACCACGAGCGCGGCTCCCCGATCGCCGGGGATGAAGTACACCCACTACTCGCCCCGAGCCCGGCTCGTGCTGGCGGGGACACCGGGCGGACAAAGCACGGACGATCCGGCCACGGCCGCCCGCGCGCTGATGACGCTGGCCTCCCGGTACCCCGACGAGGTTGTCGGAGTCCTGTGCACCGACGAGACCGCGGCGCTCATTCCGGCGCCTGCTGCCGGGCACCCCCACCTCGTGGTCAAGACGCTGGGGAGCGTGCTCCGCCCCGCGGAGATGGCCGCCAACCTGTTCCACCGGCTGCGGGAGTTCGACACCTCCCCCGTCACCCTGATCCTGGCCCAGCCGCTCCCGGAGGAGGCGCTCGGTCTCGCCCTGATGAACCGCCTCATCAAGGCCGCCGGCTACCGGTGGGAGGACGCCTGAGCGTCACGTGAGACACGCATGGGGTGCGGACCTGCGACGACGCGCGCACCGCCTTCGCTCTCGGCGTACCCGCATCGCCCGGCCACGAGTCTTTACCTAGACTTGACTCACACGACCCACCGAGGATGCACGAGACCATGACTGCTGACCTGAAATCCACCCACCTCGGCGAGGCCCACGCCCGCTCCATCGACGACGTTCTCGAGGCGCTGGGGACCACCCCCGGTGGACTGTCCGAGGAGGACGCCCGCCGCCGTCTCGCAGACCACGGTCCGAACCGGCTTCCCGAGCCGGAGAGGGACGGCCCACTCAAGCGGTTCTTCTCCCACTTCCATGACGCCCTCATCTACGTGCTGCTCGCTGCGGCGCTCATCACCGCCCTGATGCAGCACTGGATCGACACCGGCGTGATCCTGGCGGTCGTGGTCATCAACGCCACGATCGGCTTCATCCAGGAGGGCAGGGCCGAGAACGCCCTGGCCGCGATCCGTTCGATGCTCTCGCCCACCGCGTCCGTGCGTCGGGGTGGCGACTGGCGGGAGATCCCCGCGGACGAGCTCGTGCCCGGCGACATCGTCCGCCTCCGCGCGGGGGACCGGGTACCCGCCGATATCCGCCTGCTCGCGGCTACCAACCTCCGGATCGAGGAGGCCGCCCTCACGGGCGAGTCCCTGCCCGCGGAGAAGTCCGTCGATCCGGTGGACGAGAACGCCGGCGTCGGTGACCGCACCTCCATGGCCTTCTCGGGAACCTTGGTGACCAGCGGGACCGCCCGGGGCGTCGTCGTCGCCACCGGCGTGGACACCCAGATCGGCCGGATCAACCGGATGATGGCCGACGTCGAGACCCTCGCCACGCCCCTCACCCGGCAGATGAACCGCTTCGGAAAGACGCTCTCGGCCATCGTCCTCGGGGTCGCGGGCCTGCTGGTCCTGTCGGGCTGGCTGCTGCACGGCACCCCGTGGGGCGAGCTGTTCATGGCGGCGATCGGATTCGCCGTGGCCGTCATCCCCGAGGGCCTGCCCGCGATCATGACGATCACGCTGGCCATCGGCGTCCAGAACATGGCCCGCCGCAACGCGATCACGCGCCGGCTCAACGCTGTCGAGACACTCGGCTCGGTCACGACCATCTGCTCGGACAAGACGGGCACGCTGACCAAGAACGAGATGACCGTCCGGTCGGTCGTCACGCTGAGGGGCGTCTACGAGATCTCCGGCACAGGCTACGCGCCGGACGGTGAGGCGACCCGCGACGGCGTTCCCGTGACCCGCGAGGACGCGCCCGACCTCGCGGCCCTCGCCACCGTGGCCGCCCGCGCGAATGACGCCGAGGTCACGCGCGAGGGCGACCGGTGGGTCCTGGCGGGCGAGCCCACCGACGGCGGGGTGCGCACCTTCGCACTCAAGGTGGGGGTCGAGGCGGCCCCCGACGACCGCGTCGCGGAGCTTCCCTTCGACTCCACCACGAAGTACATGGCCACGCTGGACGCGGTCGACGGCGCGCTCATCATCCACCTCAAGGGCGCACCCGACCGTCTCCTCGACCGCTGCGACCGGCAGGGCACCAGCCCGGCCGACGCCGAGCCACTGGACCGCGAGTACTGGGAACGGCACGTCGAGGAGCTGGCGGCTGCCGGCCTGCGCGTGCTCGCTGCCGCATTGAAGCCCGCCAGGGATGGGGCCAGCTCCCTGTCCATCGACGACATCGACGAGGGTGGATTCATCCTCGTCGGGCTCTTCGGCATCCTCGACCCGCCCCGGCCGGAGGCGATCGAGGCGATCGCCGCGTGCAGATCCGCCGGCATCCGGGTGAAGATGATCACCGGTGACCACGCCGAGACCGCGAAGGCCATCGGCGCGGAAATGGGCATCGGGGACGGCACCAGCGCCGTCACGGGTGCGGAGCTGGAACAGGCCTCCGACGAGGAGCTGCGGGAGATCGTCACCCGGACCGACATCTTCGCCCGCACGTCACCCGAGCACAAGCTCCGCCTCGTCACGGCGCTCCAGGCGAACGGCGAGGTCACAGCGATGACCGGCGACGGCGTCAACGACGCCCCGTCACTGAAGCGCGCCGACGTCGGGGTCGCCATGGGGATCAAGGGCACGGAGGCCACCAAGGAGGCCGCCGAGATCGTCCTCGCGGACGACAACTTCTCGTCGATCGCCCGCGCGGTCGAGGAGGGCCGCACGATCTACGACAACCTCCGCAAGGCCATCATCTTCATCCTGCCCACCAACGGCGCCGAGGGCCTGGTGATGTTCGCCGCCGTGCTGTTCGGCCTCACCCTGCCACTCACGCCGGTCCAGATCCTGTGGGTGAACATGGTGACCGCCGTGACCCTCGCGCTCGCCCTCGCCTTCGAGCCGTCCGAGCGCGACATCATGAAGCGGCCGCCCCGGGACCCGCGCGCGCCCATCCTCGGGAAGGCGGCGATCGAGCGCATCGCCCTCGTATCCCTCCTGATCGGCGGGGCCACCATCGCCGTGTTCTTCCGGGAGTACGGCAGCGACGGCAACATCGAACTCGCACGCACTGTCGCGGTGAACACCCTGGTCTTCGGACAGCTCTTCTACCTGTTCAACGTGCGCTTCCTGCGGGAGCACAGCCTCCGCCGCGAGCTGTTCACGAAGAACCCCGTCTCGTGGCTGTTCGTCGGCATCCTCCTCGTGCTGCAGGTGCTGTTCGTCTACGCGCCGTTCATGCAGACCCTCTTCGGGTCCGCCCCGCTCCCGCTGCGTGACTGGCTCATCCCGATCTCCATCGGGTTCGCCGTCTTCCTGGTCGTCGAGGGGGAGAAGGCCATCACCCGCCGGGCCACGGCGCGGCGCGCCCGGCGCTAAGCTCCTGCTTACACGACCAGGAGGCAGGGATGACGCCGGCGTTCCCCACCACACCCGCTGACCTCCCCTTCCGCGGTGCGTGGGCGCCCGCGGAAGGGGCCACCCGGGCGGCGACCCTGTTCCGGGAGGTCTTCGGCGGGGATCCCGACGGCGTCTGGGCCGCCCCGGGGCGGGTCAACCTGATCGGGGAACACGTCGACTACAACGGCGGGCCGTGCCTCCCGATCGCCCTGCCCCACCGGACGTTCGTCGCCCTGCGGCGCCGGGACGACGAAACCGTCCGGCTGGGGTCCGCGCTCGCCCCGGAGCGGCCCTGGAGCGGCGCCCTGACCGACATCCGGCCCGGCAGCGTCTCGGGCTGGGTAGCGTACGCCGTCGGCCCCGCATGGGCGCTGCGGGACGCCGGCCACGCCCTCGGCGGGTTCGACGCCGTCGACGTCACCTGCGTCCCCCTCGGTTCCGGCCTGTCCTCGTCGGCGGCCATCGCGTCGGCGGTCGCCGTCGCGCTGAGCGACGTGTTCGGTCTTGGCCTCACGGCGGACGACGGCGGCCGCGCCCGCCTCGCAGCCGCGTGCGTGCGCGCCGAGAACGAGGTGGCCGGCGTCCCGCAGCGCCCATGCGGGGCCGACGGCGTACGCTACCCAGCCCGAGA
>JALHDK010000148.1 GCA_022838965.1 Actinomycetales bacterium
GGGCCGCGAAGTACCGCTGCGCCTGCTCCAGCGGGCAGCGGAGGTCCTCCTCGGAGTGGATCACCAGGGTGGGGGTCCGCACCGCCCCCACGTGCGCCATCGGGCTCTGGGCCGCGATCCGCTCGGGCTCGCTGCCGGTGTACGCCTCCGAGAAGAACCACCCGATGTCGCTGGTGCCCACGAAGTTCACCGGGTCCAGGTAGCCGCGCTCCACGATCGCGCCGGCGAAGCGGTGGTCGTGCGCGATCGTCCACGCGGTGAGGTATCCCCCGTAGGACCCGCCCTGGATTCCGACCCGGGTGCCGTCCAGCTGCGGGAACGCCGCCACGGCGCCGTCGAGGAAGGCGAGCACGTCGGCCATGTCCACCGTGCCCAGCGCGTGCCGGATGGCCAGCCCGTGGGCCCGCCCGTAGCTCGCCGAGCCCCGCGGGTTGCACTGCACCACCGCGTAGCCCGCCGCCGCGTATACCTGCGCCTCGTCGAACCAGCCCCAGCCGTACTGCGCGTAGGGGCCGCCGTGGATGTTCAGCAGCACCGGGTGCGGCCCCTCACCCTCCGGCAGGTACACCCAGCCGTGCACCGGGTAGCCGTCCGCCGACGGCGTGGTGAACTCCACCTGCGGCGCCAGCCGGGTGCCCTCCCGGAGTGCGGCGGCGAAGTCGGTCAGCCGCCGCACCTCGCCGTCGACGACGGCGCCCACCTCGCCCGGCGTCGCCGGGTCGGCGTAGGTGACGACGACGGTCCCGCCCGCCTCCGCGGCCCCGGTCACCACGAGCTCCCCCGCAAGCACCACCCGGGGCGCGGCGTCGGGAGTCACGGCGAACAGCACCCCGGCGCCGCGGACGGCGGCGACCGAGAGCACGCCGTCCGGGCCGAACGGCACGGGCACGGACTCGCCGTGGTCGTGGGCCTCGAGGTCGGTGAGGAGGCGTGGTTCCGGCTCAGCACCGATGGCCGCGGCGTCCAGGGCGAAGACTCCGAGGTTGCGGGCCACGAAGTCACGCCCGTCCGCGCCGAGGTCCCCGCCGGACAGGAACAGGGTGGCGCCGTCCCGCGAGAAGGTGGGGCGGGCGTAGGAGAACCGGCCGTCCGGGGCGCCGGCGACGAGCTCGGGGACCGGAAGCGGCGCCTCGGCGCCCGCGGTCCCGGTCCCCTCCGGCTGCTCCGCCGTCCGCGGGAGCCGGACGCGGTGGACCATCGAGCGGAGGTCGGTGTCCGCGCCGTCGTGGAGGGCGGCGGTGAAGAAGAGGTGGGCGCCGTCCGGGGAGAAGCACGGGTCCGCGGCGTCACGGTCGAGGGGCGTGAGGCGGCGGGCCACCGGCAGGTCCTTCGTGCCGCCGAGCCGGCGCGGGTCCGGCAGGGCGGCGGGGGCAGCACCGCCGGCGCCCCCACCCGGGGCCGCGGGGGCGGCATCGCCGGCGTCCCCACCCGGGGCCGCGGCCGCCTGCGCCGCCCGACCGACCGGCGGGAGCCAGGGCTCCGCGTCCACGGGCGGCACGTCGAGGAGGAACACGCCCTGCCGCTTGTCCTCCACGTACCCGAGCCCGTTCATCTGGTACTTGAATCCGGTCACGCGGCGCGGGTCCTCGTGCGCGGCGTCCACCCCCTCGACCGTGCCGTACCGGCCCGGCGCGGGGATGCGGGCGCAGAACGCCAGCCGGGCGGAGTCCGGGGACCACGCGAAGTCGCCCACCCCGAGCGGGGCGTCGGTGAGGACCCGCGGCTCGCCACCCCCCGCGCCGACGATCGCGAGCTGGGGGCGGTCCTTCCCGTCGCGGCGGAGGAAGGCGATCAGCGCGCCGTCGGGGCTGAACTGCGGCGCGGTGTCGGCGCGCCCGCGGGTGAGGCGCCGCGGCGCCACGGCAGCGGTGGTGTCCACAAGCCAGAGCTGGCCGGTGTAGCCGTCCGTCGCGAAACTCGGGCGGGAGGTGGCGACGACGGCCCACCGGCCGTCCGGGCTGAGCGTGGGACGGGAGACGGTGGTGATCAGCTCGAGCTGCGCGGGTTTCACCGGTCCATCCTAGGCAGCCGCCGGATCGCCGGCCCGGTCAGGGAATCTCCACCCGGTGGGTGCGGGCCACCTGGGCATACCAGCGCGCCGACGCCTTCGGGGTCCGCCGCTGCGTCCCGTAATCCACGCGCACGATCCCGAAGCGGGGGCCGTAACCCCACGCCCACTCGAAGTTGTCCATGAAGGACCAGAGGAGGTAGCCGCGCACGTCCGCCCCCTGCTCGATCGCGGCGTGGACCGCCGCCAGGTGGTCCCGGACGAAGACCAGCCGGTCGGCGGAGTCGTCCACGAACCCGGATGCGTCCGGGACGTCGTCGAACGCAGCGCCGTTCTCGGTGACCACCAGGGGGATGCCGGCGGGGCCGGTGTACTCCCGGTGCAGCCGCACCAGGTGGCGGGTCAGCGCCTCCGGCTGGATGTCCCAGCCCATCGCCGTGGTGGGCAGCCCCCGGGGGACCACCCGGATGCGCTCGGCGCCCACGTAGGGGTTCCGGCTCGGGCGCCCGCGCGGCGTCAGGGAGACGAGCGGCGAGTCGTCATCCGGGGCCGGGGCGGCGCAGGCCTCGCCACGGTAGTAGTTGATGCCGAGGACGTCGATAGGGGTGGAGATGACCTCCATGTCCCCGTCCTTCGCCACCCGGCCGAGGCCGGCCTCCGCCATGTCCTCGAGCACGTCGGCCGGGTAGGCGCCCCGGAAGAGGGGGTCGAGGAACACCCGGTTGAAGGCCCCGTCCACCTGCCGGGCCGCCGCGACGTCCGCGGGATTCCCGGGATCGGCCGGGTCGGCGACGGTCTGGTTCAGGGTGATGCCTAGCTGGACGTTCCGGCCCGCCCCCCGCAGCCGCTGGATCGCCAGGCCGTGCCCCAGCAGCAGGTGGTGGGCGGCGTCGACGGCCTCCGACGGCGAGGTGTGGCCGGGCGCGTGCTCGCCACCGGCGTAGGCGAGGAAGGAGGAGCACCACGGCTCGTTGAGGGTGGTCCACACCGGCACCCGGTCGCCGAGGGCGGCGAACAGGGCCCCGGCGTAGTCCGCGAAGCGGTACGCGGTGTCGCGGTTGGTCCAGCCGCCCTTCTCCTGGAGGGCCTGGGGCAGGTCCCAGTGGTAGAGCGTGAGCCACGGGCGGATGCCGTGGGTGAGGAGTTCGTCGACCAGCCGCTGGTAGAAGTCGACGCCGGCCGGGTTGGTGGGACCGTCGTCGGGCCGGACGCGGGCCCACGAGGTGGAGAAGCGGTACGTGTCGATGCCGAGCTCGGCCATGAGGGCGACGTCGGCGGGCATGCGGTGGTAGTGGTCGCAGGCCACGTCCCCGTTCTCCCCGTTCGCGATCGCGCCGGGGACGCGGCAGAAGGCGTCCCAGATGGAGTCGCGGCGGCCGTCCTCGTGGACGGCGCCCTCGATCTGGTAGGCGGCGGTGGCGGTCCCGAACGAGAAGCCCGGCGGGAAGGTGAGGACGGTGGTCATCCCTTGACAGCTCCTTGCATGATGCCGGAGACCAGGTGCCGGCCGGCGGCGATGAAGACCAGGACCAGCGGGATGGTCGCAGCGACCACTCCCGCCATGATCATGGAGTAGTCCTTGAAGTATGAGGCCTGCAGGAGCTGCAGGGCCACGGGCAGGGTCGGCTCTGCCGATCCGAGTGCGATGTACGGCCAGAAGAAGGTGGTCCACGAGCCCGCGAACGTGACGAGGGCGAGCAGGGCCGCGGCCGGCCGTGCCGTGGGAAGCGCGATGTGCCAGAAGGTGCGGTGCAGCGAGCAGCCGTCGACCCGGGCCGCCTCGATGAGCTCGGTGGGGAGGGCGTCGCGGAGGTACTGCGTCATCCAGAACACGCCGAATGCCGTGACCAGTCCGGGCACGATGACGGACTTCAGGTCGCCGATCCAGCCGAGCCGGGACATGAGGATGAACAGCGGCACCACGCTGAGCTGGGTGGGGACGGCCATCGTGGCGATGATGACCACGAGCAGGGGCCCACGGCCCCGGAAGTCCAGCTTCGCGAACGAGTAGCCGGCGAGAGTGGAGAAGAGGGCCACCGAGACGGCGGTGACGACGCCCACCACCGCGGAGTTCCACAGCGCCGGGAAGAAGTTCACGTCCGAGGTCACGACCCGCTCCAGGTTCGCGAGCAGATTGCCCCCGGGGACGGGCGGGGGGACGGGGTTGCGGGCGATGGTCGCGGCGTCCGACGACGCCAGCAGCACCGCGTACCACAGCGGCGCGGCGGCGGCCAGCAGCACGACGCCGAGGGTCGCGTAGGTCACCCGGCCGGCGCGGCGGTCGGCGCCGCCTCCCGCGGAGGGGTGGGCACCGCCGGAGGTGATCCGGCGCGTGATCGCGAGGTTCACCAGACTGACCGCGAGGATCAGGAGGAAGAGGATCCAGGTCACGGCGGCGGCGAGGCCCAGGCTCTTCTCGGTGCCGTACCCCAGTTCGTACAGGTAGAGGCTCAGCGTCATCCACTGCCGGTCGGACCCGCCGTACCCCCGGATGTCGTACATGCGCGGCTCGTCGAACACCTGGAGACCGGTGATGGTGGTGATGATCACCACGAAGATGATGGTCGCCCGGATGGAGGGGACGGTGACGCTCACGAACTGGCGCAGCCGGCCGGCGCCGTCGACGAGGGCCGCCTCGTAGAGGTCTCGCGGCACGGACCGCATCGCCGCCAGCAGGAGCAGGGTGGTGTAGCCGGTCCACCGGAAGCCGACCATGGTGGCGATCGCGACGTGGGACGCGAGCCGGTCCGAGTGCCAGCCGACCGGGTCCAGCCCCGCGCCGGTGAGGAGGGCGTTGATGATGCCCGACTGCTCGGCGAACATGTTCGCGAAGATGAGGGACACGGCAACGGGGGCAACCACGTAGGGGAGCAGGACGCCCATCCGCCAGAACGTCCGGGCGCGGATCCTGGCGTCGAGGACAGCCGCGAGCGCGAGGGCCATCGCGACCAGGGGGACGGTCGAGAGCACGAAGATGCTGGCCGTGTTGGCCAGCGCGCGCCAGAAGCGCTCCCGCCCGAGGACCTCCACGTAGTTCCGGAGCCCGACGAAGTCCCCCTGCCCTCCGATCAGGTGCCAGTCGTGCACCGAGACCCAGGAACTGTAGAGCAGCGGGTAGAGACCCACGAGTGCGAACAGGATGAAGAACGGGCTGATGTACAGGTACGTGGAGAGCCTGTCCTGGAGGCGTGAGGGGCCATGGCGGCGTGAGAGGC
>JALHDK010000149.1:0-2941 GCA_022838965.1 Actinomycetales bacterium
CTCATGTCCGATCTGCGAGCCCTCGCGTTCGTTCGTGCACGCGAGTGACTCGTTCAGCAGGACCAGACTGCCCGGCCGCACCTGCTGCACGATCGCATCCAGCCTGACGAGCTCCTCCTCCAGCTTCCCGCTCTCGAGGGTCTCGTCCTCGGGCCTGCGGTAGTGGGAGAAGATCCCGGCCGCGGGAGACGTTGTGAAGGACTGGGCCAGGACGAACAGGCCGGACTGGGCCATGAGCTGCGCGGCACCCAACGCCCGGAGGAAGGTCGACTTCCCTCCCTGGTTCGAGCCGGTGATCATGACGAGGGAGTGACCGTCCGCGTTCAGATCCGAGCCGACGACGGGGGCTCCGCGGAGGGTCAGGACGGAGTCGTACAGCTGCCGCGCGGACAGCCGGAGGGTGCCCGGGTCCGCCAGCTCCGGGAAGCAGGTCACCCGCCCCCGCGCGGTCAGCCACTGGTGGAGGCGCACGGCGGCGACGTGGAAGCCGGCTTCCCAGCGCAGCTGGCGGAAGAACGCGGTGAGATGATCGGTGGACTGCGCGAGCGCATTCGCGACCTGGTTGATCCCCGACTCCACCAGCTCCTGTAGATCCCTCGCCCCCGCCTCGTCCCGCTCGGGCAGCTCGTACACGAACACCGGGCCCGTGTCTGCCTGCGGGATGCCAAGCACGTCACGCCAGCTCCGCCGGCGAGCCAGGCTGCGGTGCAGGACGAGGCCGTCGGGAGTGCCGCGCTCGCTGAGGCGCGCCGAGAACACCACACCCCCGGGGAACGACAGGGACTGCAGGTGGCCGCTGATGGTATTCAGGTAGTCGTCATCGAGTTCCGTGAGGACGCGCTCACAGAACCCGATCAGCCCGGGGGCGCTGAAGACGGTCACGGTCCGCTCGGCGAAGTCGCGCAACGCCCGCAACTGCTCGAGCAGCAGGGTGGCGAGGTCGATGGAGTAGTGCAGCACGGAACTCGGGAGCCGGCCGAAGAAGCCCCACCTCACCCGTTTGCGGCACTCGACGCCGGCAAGCGCGAGGGCGAACAGCTCGTCCGCCAGGTCCGGGTGGGCGAGGAAGTCCCGCAGGATCGCCTGCCGGTACTGGATGTCCCGGGCGTCGATCAGCGGGCTCAGGAGGGTGGAGGTGACGATCTCGCGCAGCTCGGGGTCATCGCCGCACATGCCCCCGATGACGGCCTCCAGGCCGAGGTCGGCGAGAAGCCGCTGCTGGTGATCGTCGAGTTCCACCAGCGCCGGGTCGTCCGAAGGGCTCAACAGGCGGACTCTCATGGTGACACCTCCAGGCCGAGCCGATGGCGCAGGGTGCGGTATCCGAGCCCGTGCCGTTCGGCGAGTGCGTGGGCGTAGGCGAGGCCCTCCGCGGGATGTCGCTCGAGCCGGAAGGTCCTGCGGGAGTCCTCCGTGGTGCTGACGATGCTGACGGTGCTCGGACCCAGGGACGCCAGCTCGTCGATGAAGGTGACGAAGACGCAGCCGCAACCCACGTCGATCACGCGTCGCATGACCTCGGTGGCCAGGTCGACGGCGTCGTCGAGCGTCGTCGACGTGAACAGCTCGTTGAACACGAGGAGGCTCGTAGGTGTGGCCCCCTCGATCATGGCGCGGGCACGCACCAGGTCATCGAGGAGCTTCCCCGCGAGGTCCTCGAGGTTCTCCCCGTGTTCGAAGTACGTGAGGATGTGGTCGCTGAGGACGAGGCGGGCGCGGGAGGCGGGGATGGGAAGCCCCAGCGCGGCCAGATGGTGGCACTGTGCCAGACAGCGCGCGTAGGCGGTCTTGCCACTCTGGTTCGGGCCGGTGACCACGAGGATCCTCTCGGGGCCGGAGAGCGAGAAGTCGTTGCACACGACCGTCCTGCCCTGCTCGAGGAGCTTGACGGCCATGACAGGGTCGAACATCCCGGTGGCGCTGGAGTCGGCCCGTTCGGGAATCACCTCCGGGTAGCAGAAGGCGAGGCCCTGAGCCCGGAGGGAGTCGGCGAAGTCGAGCCAGGCGAGGTAGAACTGGGCCTCACGGTCGAACCGTTCGAGCAGCGGGTCCACGAACCGGGGGTGGGCCGCGACGAAGGCGGCGAGCTCGGCGAACGGCTCGGGATGCAGGCGCGCGACCTGGTCCACGATCGCGGCCTGGACGTGGTTCACGCCCTGGCTCCGGGGCACGTCCTTGAGGTAGGACTTCGCTGGCTGGCGGCGGAACCGCTCGAAGGTCTGCAGGATCTCTGCGGTGAAGTCCGGCTCGTCCGGCACCGCCGCCGCGACGCGGACGGTCGGCCCGGAAACCGTGAGGCGGTAGGTGACCTGTGCGAGTTGGGACGCCACCGCCTCGGCATCCCCTGCGAGGCGCCGGAAGGCGGGCTCCGCGACATGGGCACGCAGCGCCGCTTCCAGCGCCCGCATGCCCGCCGAGTGGAGCGTCGCGGCGGACAGGGATTCCGAGAGGCGGGCAACGGTGCGGACATGGATGAGTGCGGCGCGGAGGAGCTGGTGCTGACGGGCGACGACGTAGCGTTCGTCCCCGGCAGCCCTGAGGTGGCGGCGCATGCGCCGCATCTCCGCGGCGAAGGCCGTCACGGCAGCGCGGACCTCCGCGCGCTCGAGGTCCCGGGCCACCTCCTGGCGGTAGCGCACGGCTTCCGCGGTGCCCAGCCGACGGCGAAACAGCGCCCCGAGATCGTGGTCCTCCCGGCCGAGGATCACCATCGCGGTGAGCGCGTCGAGGTGGAGGTCGGCGAACACCTCGGGAGGGCTCTCGGGGAGAAGATCGGCGTCACGTCCGAGGATGCTCACCGGGTCAGGGGACTCGTTCACAGGGGACCGTCCTCGCGGTGGTGCCAGTAGGGACCGTCAGCATTCGTGCAGTCGAGGGCGAGCCCCATCGCCAGGACCAGTATCCAACCGAGTCACCTGCCACGACAAGGCCCGGGGGTCCG
>JALHDK010000149.1:3030-3845 GCA_022838965.1 Actinomycetales bacterium
CGGGTGCGGGGGATGCCCGGCGGTCCGGGTGCGGGGTGTGCCCGGGGTCCGGGCGCCGGAGACGATCGCCGGCCATGACCGTGGGCGCCGACGTACCATGGGAAGGCACACCGCGACGCTCGCCCGGGGCGCTGCCAGTGTGCACCGGGAGGTCTCACCCCATGGTCCAGGTACGCATCACCGGTCTCGCGCTCGACACGCGCTCGCAGCCTGTCCTCATCCTCACTCCGATCACCGATGACGAAGCCCCTGCCAGGCTGCTGCCCATCTGGATCGGCCCGCAGGAGGCCACCTCCATCCTCATGGCGATCCAGGGCGAGGCGCCGCCACGCCCCATGACCCACGACCTGATGAAGAGCATGCTCGACGAGCTCGGGGCCACGGTGGAGCGTGTGGAGATCACCCGCCTCGAGGAGGGCACCTACTACGCCGAGATCACCCTCTCCACCCGGACCGGCGTGCTCGTCATGGATGCCCGGCCGTCCGACTCGATCGCGCTGGCCACGCGCGCGGGCGCGCCCATCTGGGTGGCCGACGCCGTGATGGCGGAGGCGGGCGTCGTCGACGAGTCCGAGTCCGCGACGGACGAGGAGGCGGAGGTGGCCGCGTTCAGCGAGTTCCTCGAGCACGTGAACCCGGAGGACTTCCAGGAGGGCTGAGAGGAGCGGGTTCGCGGCATCCGGGCTCGAGGGCCCTGCCGACGCCGCTAGCCTGAGGCTCGTGCTCGACATCCTCTCGGCGACGACGCCGATCTTCCTCGTCGTGGGTCTCGGCTGGGCGCTGACCCGTGCCGGGCTCTTCCGCCGCGAGGACAT
>JALHDK010000149.1:3856-9077 GCA_022838965.1 Actinomycetales bacterium
GTGTTCATCGCGTGGGGCATGAGCGGGACGAACAACGGATTCGTCGGGTTCCCGATCTTCCTGCTCATCCTGCCCGGCGTGGCCGGGCTCGCGGTGGGGATGGACATGCTGGTGGACAACACCGTGATCATCCCCGTGGTCCTCACGATGGCGGAGGCGGCGGCGAACCGCACCCCCAACGTGTGGCACCGCGTCCGCCAGACCGTCGTCCGGGTGGCCACGCACCCGATGGTGCTGGCCATCATCCTGGCGCTGGTCATCACCGCCCTCGGGGTGGAGCTGCCGGCGGTGCTGGACCGGTCGGTGACGCTGATCGCGCAGACCTCGTCCGGAGTGGCGCTCTTCGCCGTGGGTGGCATGCTCGTGGGCCTGCAGGTGCGCGGCATGATCACCGACGTGCTCGTCACGGTGGCCGGCAAGCTGCTGGTGCAACCGGCGGTGGCGATCGGGCTGGTGGTGGGTCTGGTCGCACTCGGGTTGCCGGCCCTCTCGCCCGAGCTGCGGGCCGCGGCGATCCTCACCTGTGCACTGCCGGCGATGTCGATCCTCGCGCCGGTGGGCGAGGACTTCGGCGAGGGTGAGCTCGGCGCCGCCACCCTCATGCTGTCCACCGTCCTCTCCTTCCTGACCATCACCGGCTGGATGATCGTGCTGCGGCTCGTTGGCTGGCTGTGAGGCTCGTCGGCTGGCTGTGAGGCCGGCCCCCGCCTCACCCCCAGCGACGGACGAGGGCCCTCTCGGCCATCCCGATCCCCGCGTCGGTGAGCTTGCCCAGCAGGGCGAGCAGCACGATCGCGAGCACCAGCCTGTCCACCCGTCCATTGTTCTGCGAGTCGGTGAGCAGGAAGCCCAGGCCGATCGACGCGCCCGCCAGCTCCGCCGCGACGAGGAACAGCCACGACTGCGCGAGCGCCAGCCGCAGCCCCGCCACCACCGCCGGCAGGACGGCCGGGAGCTGGACCCGCCCCAGCAGGTGCGCGCCCCGCAGACCGTACGCCCGGCCGACCTCCACCAGGTGCGGATCGACGTGACGGAGCGCCGTGGAGACCGTGGTGTACACCGGGAAGAACGCCCCGATCGCGATCAGGGTGAGCTTCGAGTCCTCCCCCATCTTCAGCCAGATCAGCAGCAGCGGGATCCAGGCCAGGGACGGCACCGCCCGCACCGCGGCCACGGTGGGATTCAGCATGAGCGCACCGAGGCGCGACAGGCCCACCAGCGCGCCGAGCAGCAGGCCGAATGTCGCCCCGCCCGCGAAGCCCAGCATCACCCGGCGCGTCGAGGTGGCCACGTGGGGACCCAGCTGATCGCGTGCCACGAGGTCTACGGCGGCCCCCCAGACCGCCCCGGGCGACGGCAACTCCCACGGGGCGAAGAAGCCTGTCGCCGTCGTCAGCTGCCACGCGAGCAGCAGGGCGGCGGGCGCGACCAGTCCCAGGGCCACGCGGATGGGCGGGCGCAGGGGGCGGCGCGGGCGGCGCGGGGCGCCGCTCGACGACGTCGGGATCCCGGACGCCGTCGCCCGCACGGGTGGGGCGCTGGTGGTTGCGGCAGAGACCATGGGGCGGCCCGCCTCAGCCGTCGAAGCGGCCGGGATCGGCCCGCTCGATGAACGTGGTGTCGAAGAGGCTCTCCAGGGCGGCGTCCACGTTCGCCTGGGTCGGCACGTCCCCGGATGCCACGAAGAGCGGGCCCACGAATGCCAGCACCTCAGCCTGGACCGCTCCGGGCACCGGGTCGAGGTCCAGCACGGTGCGCTCCAGCAGGACCGTCTCTGCGACGGCAGGATCGATCCCCGCGTACCGGGCCAGGATCTCCACCGTCTCTTCCGGGTTCTCCGCCGCCCAAATCCGGGCTCGCTCGTAGGCGTCCACGACGAGCTGGGCCAGATCCGGGTTCTCCGCGAGGAACGACTCCGTCGCGTTCAGGAACCCGTAGGTGTTGAAGTCGATGTTCCGGTAGATCAGCCTGGTGCCGGACTCCACCTGGCTCGCGGCCATGATCGGGTCCAGCCCGGCCCACGCGTCCACGCTGCCGTTCTCGAGCGCGGCGCGGCCGTCGGCGTGCTGCAGGTTCTGCACCTCGACGTCGTCCAGCGACAGGCCGGCCTCCTCCAGCGCCTGGACGAGGAAGAAGTAGGGGTCGGTCCCCTTGGTCGCGGCGATCGAGCGGCCCGCGAGGTCCGCGACGTCGTCGATGCCGGAATCTCCCCGCACGACGATCGCCGCCCACTCCGGCTGCGAGAACAGCAGTACGTTCCTGATGGGAGAGCCGTTCGACCGCGCGAGCAGCGCGGCGGACCCCGCCGTCGAGCCCACGTCGATCGCCCCTGCACGGAGCGCCTCGTTGGCCTTGTTCGAGCCGGCCGACTGGATCCAGGTGACGGCGACGCCCTCGCCCAGCTCGGTCTCGAGCCAGCGTTGCTCCTTGATGATGAGGGACAACGGGTTGTAGGTGGCGAAGTCGATGGTGAGGACAGTGTCGCTCCAGCCGTCCGTGGCGTCGGTGCCGACGGCGCTCGCCGTGGCGGTGGAGGTGGCGTTCCCGCCGGCGCCGCAGCCGGTGAGCAGCAGCGTCGCGGCGAGCGGGAGGGTGAGGAGAGCGAACGTCGATCGTGTGGACATGGATGGTCCTCCAAGGGAGTCGAGGGGGTTGAGGGGGACGTCCGTGGCACGGGCATCCGGGTGTCGGGTCGTGGTCAGGCGTGCCGGGCGTGGTGGGCCGGTACACCGATGCGTTCGAGGAGGTCGGCACGCAGGCCGGCCAGACCGGCGTCGCCACGGTCGCGCGGGCGACCGCCGGGCACCGGGATCAGGGTGTCCACGGTGCACCCCGGCCGGTCCGGGTGCCGGGCCAGCACCGCGACGCGATCCGAGAGATGGAGCGCCTCCCCGACGTCGTGGGTCACGAGGACGACCGTCGTCGGCTCGGCGGCGTGGACGTCGAGAAGCAGGTCCTGCATACGGAGCCGGGTCAGGGCGTCGAGTGCCCCGAACGGTTCGTCCAGCAGCAGCACCGCGGGGTTGCGCGCGAGGGCCCGGGCGAGCGAGGCGCGCTGCGCCATCCCGCCCGACACCTGACGCGGACGCCGCTCCGCGAACTCGGCCAGGCCGACGAGCCGCAGCAGCTCCGCGACCCGGTCCCGGCCCTCACGGCGAGGCGTGCCCGGGGGCAGGCCGAGCGCGACGTTCTCGGCCAGCGTCCGCCACGGCAGCAGCCGGGGCTCCTGGAAGGCGACGGCGCAGCGTGGGTCGATGCCCTCCACGGGGTGCTGGCCGATGACGACGCGACCCCGATCGGGGGTGTCGAGGCCGCAGATCTGCCGGAGGAGCGTCGACTTGCCGCAGCCGGAGGCGCCGATCAGGGCGACGATCTCTCCGGTGGCGACGTCGAGATCCACCCCGGTGAGCACGTGGTGCACGCCCTGCCGGGTGTGGAAGAAGCGGGAGACGCCGCGTATGTGAACAGGTGCCGCCATGCTGCCGTGGAGCGCGGCGGCGAGGGTCTGGTGGGCCATGGAGAACCTTGGGGGTGTGCGGACCCGGGGCGGGTCCTCGGCTGCCCTCCGGATGGGGCGAGCGCGCAGCCCGCAGGGGTGCGTGCTCCGGGGTTCTCGCTGGCGGCCTGCGGCCTGGAGGTAGTGGACGGTGAGGGCGGACCGGCCCGTCAGGCGCCAGCGCGGCGCATGCGCATTCGACACATGCGGCTGGCGGGGGCGGCGGCGTGCGGGGCGGCGGCGGTGGTGCGCGGGGCGGCGGCGGTGCCGGCGGGAGCGGCCGAAGCGAGGCCCGACGCGCCGGAGGCTGGGATGTGCCCGATGCCCATGTGCACCATTCGGCACCTCCCCCCTGAACACCGGCGAGCGGCTTCTCGCCCCACATCCTTGGACCAAGGACGTCCGCCCCTCGGGACCAACGACCTACGCGGGAGACTAGCGAGGGGCGCCGCTCGGATGCAAGTAGGCCGGCAGGTCCGGGCGGACAGCGCACGGTGGTGATCGGATGTGGTTTCTGGCCAGTGGATGTGGACGTGCGGCCACTGGATATGGACTTGCGGCCACTGGATGTGGTTGCCGGAGACCTGTTTCCCCAGTGGTGTGGCAGGGAGTGAGGGCCTGAACGCCTGTTTCCCCATTGTCGGGGAGGATGCGTTGCCCATGAGGCAAAGACTCCTCCCCGACAATGGGGAAACGGCCGTTGAGAGGCCTCCGGTGTACGCGTGACTGCCCGAAGCCCGATGGGCGCAGGTGCGCCGGCCGACGCCAACGCCGTCCGACGTGTGCCGGTCGACTCTGGTGCCGGGCGACGGCGACGCCGGTCGACTCGGGGGCCGGGCGACGCCAACGTCGGACGTGCGCCGGCCGACCCTGGTGCCAGCCGTCTCGGGTGCCGGGCGACGTCAACGCCGTCGGACGTGCGCCGGTCGACTCTGGTGCCAGCCGTCTCGGGTGCCGGCCGACGCCAACGCCGTCGGACACCGCCCTCACCCCGCAGGAAGGTGCCGGCTCTCCTCAAGTGCGCGCATGTGTTCCAGGACGCGACAGTCCTCGGAACACGGGGTGGGCATGCCTTGCCATCCCCCGAGCCGCAGGCCGAAGGCGGTCTGGGCGGCCGCGAGGCACGGCTCCTCGACCACATGGAACCACCGGAAGCGCAAGGTCATCTCACGTGAGACGAGAACGACGTCGTTGTCGCGGAGCACGTCACTGTCGGTGGCGCGACCCGGGTGGGCGAGTTCGCCGTCAAGTTCCACACGCAGCCCGAACCCGGGATATCGGCAGTCCGCGCGGATCCAGTGCCCCCGGATTCTCTGCCAACTCTGTCGTGAGGACGTGGGAAGTCCGTGCGCGCGCTCGACATCCCGGTGATAGCGCAGCTCGAGGTAGGACTCCACGCCGTCCGGGGTGCGCGCGATGCATTCAAGAAGCAGTCCACGATTGCGCAGGCGTTTGCGCCGCTCCGCGCGGCCGAGCAACCTGGCCGGAGTGATTCCCTGCCGGATCGCGGCAATCAGGAGGTCGATCACAGTCTTCTCCGAGACCGCCTGGTCGATCAGGTCCAGGACGGTCTCCTCGATCTCCGTCCAGCCCGGGCACCCCGCCTTGGCGTAGCGACGTCGCGTGCGACGCACCCGCACGCCCTCCGGAGCGGACACTCGCGCGCGATGCGGCACCAGGAGGTGGACGTGGCGGGGGTCCTCCGTGATCAAGCCATACTCTCGC
>JALHDK010000149.1:9085-11350 GCA_022838965.1 Actinomycetales bacterium
GCGATGAGAACCCACTCCCCCTCCCGCAGCCTCGACTGGGCGTACACCACCGCGGCCCACTCCCGCTGCCTTCGCGAGAGCTCTCCCGACGTCATCGCCACCACACCGGGATGGACCCGCTGCCAGTACCCTGCCTGCACGCGGTCGTGGATCATGTGATCGGAGATGCCGCAGGCGCGGAGGTCGGCGCGGGACACCACCTTGAGCTGTCGCTCAGCCAGCAGAGCGAGTTTCTGCTTCTTCTCCTCGGACATGCGGGGAATCTACGGCCGAGCGCATCCCGATCAGGCACCCCACCCTGGATCTGGGGATATCCTCGCGCCACTCCGGGACTGTGGGCGGAGGCCGGGGATCGCGCAGGCCCATGAGCCCTCGAGAGCCCGGCTCGCGGGCTCGGAGAGTCCCGAACGGGGCAGTCTGACCTCGCTCAACACCCGTTTCCCCATTGGCGGGGAAGAGGCTGTGCCCATGAGGCAAGAGAGTCTCCCCATCACTGGGGAAACGGGCGTTGAGGGGGGCCGGGCCGGGCGGCGGGAGCGGCGGAGGGGGGACGTGCCACCGACGGCGGAGGCGGCGGCCAGCGGAAGCGGGAGCGGCGGAGGTGGGGGCGTGCCACCGACGGCGGAGGCGGCGGCCAGCGGAAGCGGGAGCGGCGGAGGCGGGGAGGTGCCACCGACGGCGGATGCGGCGGGAGCGGAGGCGGCGGGAGCGGCGGGGGTGGGGACGTGCCACCGACGGCGGATGCGGCGGCCAGCGGAAGCGGGAGCGGCGGCTGCCCGTATCCAGGTGACCCGCTACCGTGAACCCATGGCCACCCCCGAGTTCATCCTCCGCCTCCGCGAGAAGATCGGACATGAGCCGTTGTGGCTGGTGGGAGTCGGCGCGGTGGTGGTGCGCGATGGCGCCGAGGTGCTCCTTGTCCGCCGGGCCGACAATGGCACGTGGACGCCGGTCACCGGAATCATTGACCCGGGCGAGGAACCCGCCCACGCGGCGCGGCGCGAACTCCTGGAGGAGACTGGAGTGGACGCGGAGCCCGTGCGACTCTCATCGGTGCGCGTGAGCCCGATGATCACCTACGCGAACGGCGACCAGGCCCAGTACCTCCACCTCAGTTTCCTCTTCCGATGGGTGGGGGGAGATCCCTACCCCGCCGACGACGAGAACTCCGAGGCCCGCTGGTTCCCCCGTGACGGTCTGCCGGCGATGCCCGCGCGTCACGAGCAGGACGTCAAGCAGGCCCTGTCGGGGAGACCCGAGGCCCACTTCGTGTGGTAGGTGGCGGGTGCCTCCCGGCCCGCGGAGGGCCGAAGGGCGCGCCCCCGCGCCCCGACGTACCGTTGGACCCATGGCCTCCACCTCCCGCACCAGCCCATGCCCGCTTCCGGACCTCGTCCGCCACCTCCGTGTGGTCCCCGGGCGTGACGCCACCGCGAACGCCGGCCCGCCCACCTGGGCGATCATCGACCTCCACGGGAGCTACCCCACCCATCACGGTCGGGAGATGCTGCAGGCGGTCTTCGAAAGGGCGGAGTCGTTCGAGGGTCTCGTGGGCCACCTGGAGCAGCTGGCGGACACGGACTCCGTCGTCGGCGTCCTCGTCCGGGTCACCCACCTCACGGCCGGGCTCGCCACCAGCGCCGCCATCGGCGCGGCGCTCGGGAGGCTGGCGAGGCACAAGCGGGTGGTGGTCTACCTCCCGCAGGTGACCATGCGCACGCTGCTCGTGGCGACAGAGGTGGACGAGGTGGTGGCGCCGGAATCAGCCGAGGTCATGCTGCCGGGGTTCGCGGCCGAGCGCGTCTTCTACGGCGAGTTCCTCAGAAGTCGGGGGATCGGATTCGAGAACCTGCGGATTCGCGAGTACAAGACGGCCCTCACCCGCTTCTCCGACGACCACATGGACGACTTCGAACGCGAGCAGCTCAGCGCGTACCTCGCGTCAGCCGAGCGGTCTTGGCTCTCCGCGGTCGGTCGCCGTCGTGAACGGACGGGCGGCGCCGGGGTGCCGGAGGGTGACGACGACGCCGGCCCCGGCGACGTCGCGACCTGGCTGGACAGCGGCTTCACCAACGCGCACCAGCTCCTCGACGCCGGCCTGATCAGCCGCATCGGATGGGACGACGAGATCGCCCTGCCCGTGGACCAGGAGTGGACCCGGGCACTGGAGGTGGTGCGGGCGGAGTTCGCCAGGCGGCGGCGGGCGCGGAAGCAGGACGGGATCGCCGTGGTCCCGGTGGTCGGCGCGATCGTGACCGGGCGCAG
>JALHDK010000150.1 GCA_022838965.1 Actinomycetales bacterium
TCCTCATGCGCACGCGCGAGGACCGGCTGCGCTTCTTCCCGGCCCTGACGCTCATGCTGATGGGTGGTGTGAACGGCGCCCTGCTGACCGGGGACCTGTTCAACCTGTTCGTCTTCATCGAGGTCATGCTGCTGCCCTCGTACGCCCTCATCGCGGTCACCGGATCCTGGCGCCGTCTCGGCATCGGCCGGCTCTTCGTGCTCATCAACCTGCTGACGAGCACGATCCTCCTCATCGGCGTGGGGCTCGTGTACGGCGTCACCGGCACGGTGACGATGGCGCAGCTCGTGGGCGTGGCCACCGACGACGCGCGGGCGTCACTGGCGGTCGGGGTGGTGCTGTTCGCCCTCGCGATCAAGGCAGGCGTGGTGCCGCTCCACGGCTGGCTCCCGCGGTCCTACCCGGCCACGTCCCCGGGCGTGATGGCCCTCTTCGCCGGGCTGCACACCAAGGTGGCGATCTACGCGATGTACCGCGTCTACGCGATCACCCACGCCGGGACGCCGTCGAGCTGGCTCCCGGACCTCGCCGCGATCGTCGTGGTGACGATCGTCGCCGGGGCGGTCAGCAGCTACGGCGAGCGCCGGATGCGGGCGGTGATGGCCTACCAGATGGTGAGCGGCGTCGGCCACATCCTGCTCGGCATCGCCCTCTTCACGGAGGTGGCGCTGGCCGCCGGCGTCTTCTACATGGTCCACCACATCATCACCATGGGGGCACTGCTGTTGACGGCGGGCGCCATCGAGGAGACCTACGGCACACAGCGGCTCGACCGGCTCAGCGGGCTGATGCGCCGGGAACCCTGGGTGGCGGTGGTGTTCGCCCTGGGGCTGTTCTCGCTCGTGGGGCTGCCGCCCACCTCCGGACTGTGGGGCAAGGTCGGTCTGGTGCTCGGAGCGGCCGGTGCGGGTGGCTGGCAGGCGTGGGTGTACATCGGGGCGATTGTGGTCGCGTCCATCTCCTCCATGCTGGCCCTGCAGTACCTGTGGAGCGAGGTCTTCTGGGGCAAGCCGATGAGGGAGTACCGCCCGCACCTGGCGTCCACCGGTAGCGAGGCCACGGTGGCCCTGCCGGACGGGGTGCGGATCGGCGTGACGCTGGCCGCGCCGGGCACCCTGCTGCTGCTGGCATCGGTCGCGATGTTCGTGGCCGCCGGCTGGCTCATGCCGGTGGTCCAGCGTGCGGGTGCCGGCCTGCTCGACCTGGGCCCCTACGTTGAGGCGGTGCTCGGCTGATGCTCCACCCCTGGTACACCATCACCTACGTCGCCTTCCTCACCCGCGAGCTGTGGGCCGGTGCCTTCCGCGTCGCCGCCGAGGCGTTCACCCCGGGCAGCAACGTGCGGCCGGCCATTGTCGAGTACCCGCTGCGGTGCCGCTCGGACTTCGAGATCACGGCGATGACCTCCTCGATCACCATCACCCCCGGGACGCTCGTCCTCGGGATCGCCGCCGGCGCGGACGGGACGCCGCCGACCATCTTCGTCCACAACATGTTCCGGGGCCGGGGGCGCGAGGACGTCGTCGCAGGCCTGCGCGAGATGGAGGACAGGCTGCTCCGGATGACGCGTGGCCGGAAGGGGGCGTCATGACGATCGCGGTGTGGGTCGCCATCGGCATCCTGGGGCTCGGCATTCTGCTCGGGTTCGTCCGGGTGGCCACCGCCACCGACGGCGCCAGCCGGGCGGTGGTGGGCGACCTCATCTACTTCTCGTCGATGGGCATCCTCGTGCTGCTCGGCATCCTCGTCAGCTCGGCGGTCGTGGTGGACGCCGCGCTCATCGCCTCGGTCCTCGGCATTGTCGCGACCGTGGCCCTCGCCCGGATCCTGACCAGGGGGGAGCGGTGATGGACGACGTCATGCCCGCGGTGATCGGAACGCTGGTGGTGGTGGGGGCGTTGTTCATGCTCACCAGCGCCGTGGCCATGCTGCGGGAGGCGGACGCCTTCACGCGCATCAACGTCCTCAGCCCCGCGACCGGGATGGGCCTGCCGCTGATCGTCGTGGCGGCCTGGCTCCACAAGCTCTGGATCCGCGGGTTCGAGTGGCAGCCGTTCATCCTGACGATCATCACGATCGGCGCACTGCTGGTGGTGTCCTCGGTCGCGAGCAACGCCCTCGGCCGGGCGGCCTACCGATCCGGCGCCCCGGTCGACCCCCGGACGGACCCGCAGGATCTGGCGCGCGATCCCGGGTAGCCCGTCCCCGGGGATGGCGTGACACACTGGCGTCACCATGGCCCACGACGACCTCGCCGGCTTCTCCGCCCACACGCGGGAGTGGTTCCACGCCTCCTTCCCGGCGCCCACTCCCGCCCAGCGCGGGGCGTGGGAGGCCATCCGCCGCGGAGAGCACACCCTCGTCGTCGCGCCCACCGGCTCGGGCAAGACCCTCGCCGCCTTCCTGTGGGCCCTCGACCGCATCCTGGCGGCGCCGCCGCTGGCCGAGCCCTCCCGCCGGTGCCGCGTGGTGTACGTCTCCCCGCTCAAGGCCCTCGCCGTCGACGTCGAACGGAACCTGCGGTCGCCGCTCGTCGGGATCGGCCACGCCGCCGCCCGGCTCGGCGAGCAGCTGCCGCCCGTCCAGGTGGCGGTCCGGTCCGCGGACACCACCCCCGCGGAACGTCGCGACTTCGCCCGCCACGGCGCCGACGTGCTCATCACCACCCCGGAGTCGCTCTTCCTCCTCCTCACCTCGCAGGCGCGGGACGCGCTCCGCGGCGTGGAGACCGTCATCCTCGACGAGGTCCACGCCATCGCCGGGACGAAGCGCGGCGCCCACCTGGCGGTGACACTCGAACGCCTGGACGCGCTGCTCGCCCGGCCGGCGCAGCGCATCGGACTGTCCGCCACGGTCCGCCCGGTGGAGGAGGTGCAGCGGTTCCTCGCCGGCGGCCGGCCGGTCGCGACCGTCCAGCCTCCCTCCGCGAAGCAGTGGGAGCTCCGCATCAGCGTGCCCGTGGAGGACATGGCCGGTCCACCGACCGGGGACCTGTCCGGCGCCGCCGCCGGGGAACCGCGCCGCCCGTCGATCTGGCCACACGTCGAGGAGCACATCGTCGACCTGGTGGCGGCCCACCGGTCCACCCTGGTCTTCGTCAACTCCCGCCGGCTCGCGGAGCGGCTCACCGCCCGGCTCAACGAGATCTGGGCGGGCCGTCCCGCCGCGGACGGCACTCCGGCGGTGCTCGCCCGGGCGCACCACGGCTCGGTCAGCAAGGAGCAGCGTGCCCGGGTGGAGGAGGACCTCAAGGCCGGCCGGCTGCCGGCGGTGGTGGCCACGTCATCCCTGGAGCTGGGCATCGACATGGGCGCGGTGGACCTCGTGGTGCAGGTGGAGGCGCCGCCCTCGGTGGCGTCCGGGCTGCAGCGGGTGGGCCGCGCGGGACACCAGGTCGGCGCGGTGTCCCGTGGGGTGTTCCTCCCGAAGCATCGCGGCGACCTTCTCCAGACCACGGTGGTGGTCCAGCGCATGCTCGCCGGGGAGATCGAGGCGCTCGCCATCCCGGCCACCCCCCTGGACGTGCTCGCCCAGCAGGTGGTGGCGATGTGCGCCATGGACTCGTGGCGGGCGGACGATCTGCTCGCCACCGTCCGCCGGGCGGCGCCCTTCTCCACCCTGTCCGCCACGATGCTGGAGGCCGTGCTGGACATGCTCTCCGGCCGCTACCCGTCGGACGAGTTCGCGGAGCTGCGTCCCCGGATCGTGTGGGACCGTGTCACCGGACTGCTCACGGGCCGACCCAACGCCCAGCGTCTCGCCGTCACCTCCGGCGGCACGATCCCCGATCGCGGGCTGTTCGGCGTGTTCCTCGTGGGCGAGGGGCCGGGACGCCGGGTGGGCGAGCTGGACGAGGAGATGGTGTACGAGTCGCGTCTCGGGGACGTGTTCCTGCTCGGCACGTCGGCCTGGCGGATCGAGGACATCACCCATGACCGCGTGCTCGTCACCCCCGCGCCCGGCCAGGTGGGCAAGCTGCCCTTCTGGAAGGCGGACACCCCCGGCCGGCCGGCCGAGCTGGGCCGCGCGGTCGGGCATGCCGTGCGGGAGCTGTCCGCGGCCGCGTCGCGGGACGCCGTCGCCCGGCTCCGGCGTGCGGGGCTGGACGAGTGGGCCGCGGGTAATCTCGTCTCCTACCTGCGCGAACAGCGCGAGGCGACCGGCCACGTGCCCGATGACCGGACCGTGGTCATCGAGCGCTTCCACGATGAGCTCGGGGACTGGCAGGTGGCGATCCACTCGCCCTACGGCGCGCGGGTGCACGCGCCGTGGGCGATGTGCGTGGCCGCGCGCCTGCACGCGCGCTTCGGAGTGGACGTCCAGGCCATGCACGCCGACGACGGGATCGTCCTGCGCCTCCCCGACGCCGACTTCGACGACGCCGCTCTCGCGGACGCCCTCGTCGAGGCGGCGATCGTCGACCCCGACGACGTGCGGGACGCCGTGACCCGCGAGATCGGCGGGTCAGCGCTCTTCGCGGCCCGGTTCCGCGAGTGCGCGGCGCGAGCCCTCCTCCTCCCCAGGCGCCGCCCGGACCGGCGCCAGGCGTTGTGGCAGCAGCGGCAGCGCTCCGCCCAGCTCCTCCAGGTGGCGAGCCAGTACCCCTCGTTCCCGATCGTGCTGGAGGCGGTGCGTGACGTGATGCAGGACGTCTTCGACGTCCCCGCCCTCGTCACCCTCATGCGCGACGTCGCGGCCCGCCGCGTCGCGGTGCTGTCGGTGCGGACGCACGTCCCGTCGCCCTTCGCGCGGTCCCTGCTCCTCGGCTACGTGGCGCAGTTCCTGTACGAGGGGGACACCCCGCTGGCCGAGCGCCGGGCGGCCGCCCTCGCCCTCGATCCCGCGCTGCTGGGCGAGCTGCTGGGGGACGCGGAGGGAGCCTCGCTCGCCGAGCTGCTGGATCCGGTGGCGGTGCAGCAGACGGAGGCGGAGCTGCAGGGCCTCACCCCGGAGCGGCGGGCCCGGGACGTCGAGGACCTTGCCGACGTCATCCGCCGCCTCGGTCCCCTGACGCTGGAGGCGCTCACGGCGCGGTCGGCGGCGGACGCCGATGTCGCCGCCTGGGTGGCCCACCTGGTCGCCGCGCGCCGGATCATCCCGGTGCGCGTCGCCGGCGAGGACCGGTGGGCCGCCGTCGAGGACGCCGCGCGCCTCCGGGACGCCCTCGGCGT
>JALHDK010000151.1 GCA_022838965.1 Actinomycetales bacterium
CCGCACGTCACCGTGTTCCACACGGTCGACATGACCCGCACGATGGAGCTGCTGGCGAAGCTGAAGACCGACAAGGAGTTCGCCGACCTGCGGCTCACCCCGCTCCTCTTCGCGATGAAGGCGCTGCTCATCGCCGTGCATCGGCACCCCGAGGTCAACGCGTCCTGGGACGAGGAGGCGCAGGAGATCGTCTACAAGCACTACGTCAACCTCGGCATCGCGGCGTCCACGTCCCGCGGCCTGGTGGTCCCCAACATCAAGGACGCCCACCGGTTGACGCTCAAGGAGCTCGCCCAGGCGCTCGCCACCCTCACCGCCAACGCCCGCGCGTCCAAGCTGACTCCCGCCGACATGACGGACGGCACCATCACCATCACGAACGTGGGGGTGTTCGGCATCGACACGGGAACACCGATCCTGAACCGGGGCGAGGCAGCGATCCTCGCGTTCGGCGCGGTCCGCCAGCAGCCGTGGGTGGTGGACGGGCAGATCGCCGTCCGGCACGTCACGCAGCTCGCGCTCAGCATGGATCACCGTCTCGTGGACGGCGAGCTGGGTTCGCGGGTCCTCTCGGATGTCGCGCGGATCCTCGAGGACCCCGCGCAGGCGATGGTCTGGAGCTGACTCCGCGCCCTCACCGGTCGGTCCGGTGGGACGCGGACTGAGGTACCTCAGGACCCCTGAGGCCGGCACGGCCTCTCGCCCGCCTCCCGAAAACGGGTACTTCTCCCGATTCGGGACTCTGCCTCACCACGTCATCGTGGAGTCACCACGGTGAAAGGCAGACAGATGTTCATCCTCCAGTACGACCCCGGCCTCACGGGTTACGAGATCGAGCGCCGTCGGTCCGCCGCCGGCCTGCGTGACGCGACGGCGGCCCGCCGCCCCTCCCTCCAGGTGATCCGCGAGGCGCTCGCGCGCGAGGATCTCCGGCGGATCAGCGCACGGCGCCACTGAACCCCCGCCCGTAAGGGGGCCCGCTGCCCCGCCGCTGGCCGCGGCCGGGGCAGCACGCGATACTTCCCTTCATGGCGTACGGCCGGACGGAATCGCCCTTCCTGGGGCGGGAGGAGGATCTCGCCCGCCTCGCTGGAGCCGTCGGGCTCCCGCCCGGCGGGAACGGACCGGGGCCCGACGCCGACGGCGGGATCGTCCTCCTCGCGGGTCCGGCGGGCATCGGCAAGACCCGCCTGGTCACCCAGCTCACCCATGTCGCCACCGCGGCGGGCGTGCGGACCGGCGTCGGCCACTGCGTGGGACAGGTGGGGACCGTGACCCCGTACCTCCCCTTCTCGGAACTGCTGGGTGCGTGGGCCTCCCGCGACGCGACCGGACTCGCGGACGCGATCCACGACCAACCGGTGCTCGCGCGGCTCCTCCCGGGCGGTGCCGGCACGGAGCCCGTGATGACACGTGAGGGAGTGGATCCCGGGGCCGTCGCGGAGGCGATCCACGCGGCGCTGACCTCGGCGGGCGCGGTGCAGCCCGTGCTGCTCGTCATCGAGGACGTCCACTGGGCGGACCACTCGACCCGGGACCTGCTCACCGTTCTCATGACCCGGGGGTTCACCACCGCCGTCTCGCTCGTGGTCACCTACCGCAGCGATGACCTGCACCGTCGGCACCCCCTCCAGGAGACGCTCGCGCACTGGGCCCGGCTGCCCACCGTCCACCACATGACCCTGGGACCGCTCCCCGAGGCGGCGATCCTCGAACTCGCGCGGTGCTGCTCGGGCGACCAGCCGCGCAGCGAGTCCCGGATCCGCGACATCGCGCGGCGTGCGGAAGGAAACCCGTTCTTCGCGGAGGAGTTGGCGGCCGTCGACGGAGATGTCCTCTCGGACAGTCTCACCCGCGTCCTCCTCACCCGCTATGAGGGTCTCGAGCCGCGCACGCGGGCGGTCCTCCGGGCGGTCGCCACGCACGGCCGGCGCATCGACCACGAGTTGCTGTCACACGTGGTCCCGCTCGAGGCGGAGTCGCTGGAGGAGTCGCTGCGCGCCGGGATCGAGAGCGGCATGCTGATCGTCGACCGGGAGCAGTTCTACTGCTTCCGCCACGCCCTGCTCGCCGAAGCCATCAGCGGTGACCTCCTGCCCGGGGAGCGCGCCCGGCTCCACCGCGCCTTCGTGGAGGCGTTGACCGCGGAGCCGGCCCTCGCCCCGCCGTCCGAACTCGCCCGCCACGCAGCCGGCGCCGGTGACCGCCCGACGGCGATCGCCGCGGCCATCCGTGCCGGGAGGGCGGCGTTCACAATGGGCGGACCCCGGGACGCGCTCGACAACTTCGAGCGGGCGCTCGGCTGGATGGACGACGACGACCCCCGGCGGGACGCCGTGACCATCGAGACGGCCCGGGCGGCCCACAGCAGCGGCGACACGGCGCGCGCCATCAAGATCCTCGCGGACCGGCTGGACCATCCGGGAACGCACCAGACGCGGGACGACCGGGCCCGGCTGCTCGCGGCGTACGCGCGGCAGGCCCGCTACTCGGACGCGGACCGCGGCGGCGGGGAACGCGCCGCGGAGGCGTACGCCCTCGTGTCCGACGCCCCCACGCCGGCCCGCCTGGAGGTGCTGATCGCCCACCTCGAACACCTCATCGACAATCAGGACCTCGCCGCGGCGGCACCCATCGGCGAGGAGGCCCGCGCCCTGGCCGCGGAGCTGGGCCTCGAGGACGCCGAGATCGACCTGCGCACCGTGCTCGCGCGGGGCATGTACCGGATGGGCGATCTGGAGAACCTCGAGGCCCATCTCCGGCGCGCGATCGCCGACGGCAGGATCGCCGATCCCTCGGTCCAGGTCCTCACGCGCCTCCAGCTGGCGTCGCTCGAGCACAGCCGCGGCCGGCTCCGGGAGGAGTTGCGCCTGCTCGACGAGGGCGCCGCCATCGCCGCCGCGTCCGGACGCTGGGGGGTGTGGGAGACCCTGGCGCGCACCCAGGGCGCCGTCGTCGCCCACGAGACCGGCGACGTCGACGGCGCGCTGGCGCGACTCGCCGTCCACGGACCCCCGCCTCCACCGGCCGCCAACGCCGCGCTGCGGGCCGCCCGCCTCGGCCTGCTCCATGCGCGCGACGGCGTGTGGAGCGACACGGAGCTCGCCGACCTGCGCCCGTGGTGGAGCGAGGCCTATGTGGCCCTGCTGTGCACGGCTGCCGGCATCGACGCCCTCGGCGCCGCCGGACGCCCGGACGACGCGGTCGCCCTCATGGCGGAGGGGCTCGCGGTTCTCGAAGCGGCGTGGGGCGAGGACATCGAAGCGATCGTGCGGCTCACCGCCCTGCTCGCAGGCGCGCTCGCCGACGCCGTCCCGCGGGCCGGCCGGGCGACGGCGGAACGGTACGTGGCGCTCGTCGACGGGTACGCGCGACGGGCCCACGGCGTCGTCGCCACGGGGGACGAGTCGCGGGCCTGGCTGGCCCGGCTGGACGCCGACCTGCTGCGCCTGCGCTGGCGTGCGGGCGAGGCCGTGCCCCTCGCGGACCTGGAAGCGGCGTGGGAGGGGGCCGTCGCCGCGTTCGAGCGGTACGGGCACGTCCACGAAGTGGCGCGCTCGCAGCTCCGGCTCGCCGAGGTGCTGGGCGCGGCCGGGGAGGGCGGGCGCGCGGCGGAGCTGCTCGAGGACGTCCGGACGGCCGCCGAGCGACTCCCATCCGGGCCGTTGCGGGAGGCGGCCGCGGCCGTCAACCTGCGGAGGCAGACACCCGCGCCGCCGGTGACGCTCACCACGCGGGAGATGGAGGTGCTGCGGCTCCTCGCCCGTGGCCGCACCAACGGCCAGATCGCCGCGCAGCTGTTCATCAGCGTCAAGACGGCGAGCGTGCATGTCACGCACCTGCTGGCGAAGCTGGGAGCGTCGTCCCGCGGTGAGGCGGTGGCCCTGGCCCGGGACCGCGGGCTGCTGGACTGAGGCCGCGGTCCCGCTTCCGCTGCCGACGGCGCGCCACGCGCGTACCATCGACACCAAGCTCGGCCGACCACCAGGCCGCACCGAGGACACCCACAAGGCCGTGGAGGTACTCATGGCACGAGTTGTCGTGCTCGGAGCCGGCGTGGCCGGCCACACCGCCGCACTGCACCTGCGGAGACTGCTGAACCGGGAGCACACGGTCACCGTCGTGTCGCCCAACTCCCAGTGGAACTGGATCCCGTCCAACATCTGGGTGGGAGTGGGGAGGATGTCCAGGGAGGACGTCGTCTTCCCGCTGGCGCCCGTGTACAAGCGCAAACGCATCGAGTTCCACCAGGCGAGGGCCGTGGCCATCCGCCCGCATGGCGATGCCGCGGACCCCACCGGTGCCGTCGACATCGTCTACACCGATCCGGCGCGCGCCGGCCAGGAGGCCCGGCTGCGCTTCGACTACCTCATCAACGCCACCGGGCCGAAGCTGCGCTTCGAGGCGACCCCCGGCCTCGGACCCCACGGGGGGTACACCGTCTCGGTCTGCACCGCGGACCACGCCACTGAGGCGGCCGGGAAGTTCGCCGAATGCCTTGCGAAGGCGAAGGCGGGCCAGCACCAGACCATCGTCATCGGCATGGGCCACGGCACCGCCACCTGCCAGGGCGCCGCGTTCGAGTACACCTTCAACGTGGAGCACGAGCTCCGCGAGGCGGGGGTGCGGGACAGGGCCGAGGTCATCTACCTCACCAACGAGGCGCAACTCGGCGACTTCGGCATGGGCGGCATGACGTTCCAGCAGCGGGGCTTCACCCAGACCTCACGGGTGTGGACGGAGTCGCTGTTCAACGAGCGCGACGTCCACGCCATCGTGGGCGCCCACGTCGAGAGGGTGGAACCGGGCGTCATCCACTACGAGACCCTCGACGGCCAGCACTGGACCCAGCCGTTCCACTTCTCCATGCTCATCCCGCCCTTCGGCGGCGTGGGCCTGAAGGCCTACGATCGCGATGGCACGGACATCACCAGCGAGCTGTTCCTCCCCTCGGGCTTCATGCGGGTGGACGCGGACTACACCCCGAAGCCCCACGAGCAGTGGAAGGCGTCGGACTGGCCGAGCACCTACGAGGTCCCCGGGTACCCGAACATCTTCGCCGCCGGGATCGCGTTCGCGCCGCCGCACCAGGTCTCGATCCCCCGCACGACACCCAACGGCACCGCGATCGCTCCGGCCCCGCCGCGGACCGGCATGCCCTCCG
>JALHDK010000152.1:0-5148 GCA_022838965.1 Actinomycetales bacterium
GGCGGCATCGTGGTGGGGGCCCAGAACACCTCGACCATCTCCGCCGACGTCACCAGCCGCACCCAAGCGGCGAACACCGGGGTGGGCATCACCCTGGCCTTCAACTCGATCGGGTGGGACTCGCAGAACATCTTCTTCAACGCGCTGGACGCCGTGGCCGGGGACGTGCTCGGGGACGAGAACCCGGCCGCCACCACCGCCCGGGTCACCGGCTCCACCCTCACCGCGGGCGGCGCCGTCTCCGTGACCGCCACCACGGCCGCCGCGATCACCTCGCACGTCAAGTCCTCCGTGCTGACGGTCGCGATCTCCACGCTCCCGAAGCCGCCGGACCCGCCCCCGCCCGCGGACGAGAAGAAGCCCGCGGAGGAGGAGAAGAAGGCTGAGGAGCCCACGAAGCCGCCGGAGCCGAAGTCACTGAAGGCCATCTCCGTCGGCACCGTCATCGCGATGAACCGGGTCAGCACGCTCACCCAGGCGCTCATCTCTGACGCCCCGGCCGTCGCGGGCGCCCCGTCCGTCAGCGCCGGCGGCACCCTCACCGTGGCCGCAACGGACAGCGCAACCATCACCTCCACGGTGAGCGCCCCCGCCATCGCGGTGTCCGTGGACCTCGGCACCAACCCGGACACCAAGGGCGCGGTCTCCGTGACAGTCGCCCTCAGCGTCGCCCGCAACGAGGTGCGCACCGCGACCGACGCCGCGATCACCGCCGTGCCGTGGGTGCGGGCCGGCGGCAACGTCGTCGTGACCGCCGCCGAGACCGCCGCGATCGACGCCACCTCCACCGCCTCCGCGGTCAGTGTCTCGGCCAGCACCTCCGGCAAGGCCACCTCGTTCGCCGGCGGCGGCGCCTCCGCGATCAACATCATCGCCGGCCACACCGCGGCGGCGATCACGGGCGGCCAGGTCGTGTCCACCAACGGCTCGATCACCATCGCCACCACCAACTCCTCCGCCATCACCGCCCTCATCGCGGCCATCGCCGCCTCCCTCGCGGTGTCCGCCGGCGGCAGGACGGCCGGCGTGGCGATCGGCGTGTCCGTGGCCCGCAACCTCATCGGCTGGACCGAGTGGCGCGGCGCGGACCCGATTGGCGTGACCGCGCGGGCCACCGACACCTCCCTCACCGCCGCAGGTGTCACGATCTCCGCCGGCTCCACCGCGGTGATCAACGCCACCGTGGCCGCCATGTCCGTGGCCATCTCCGCCTCGACGTCGGACGCCCACGCCGTCTCCGTCGGCGGGCTGTGGACGGACAACCGCATCGCCACCCTCATCGAGGCCTCCGCCACCCGCACCGCCATCGCCGCCGGCACGGGCGCGTTCACGGTGACGGCCACCGACTCCTCCCACATCACCGCGGACGCCATGGCCGCCGCTGTCGCCGCGAGCCTCTCCGGCGGCAAGGGTGGCGCCGGCTCCGTGGGCGTGTCCCTGGCCCACAACACGGTCGACAACGACGTCGTCGCGTTCGTGCGCGAGGCCGGCACCGTCACCGCCGGGAACGTCACCATCACCGCCACCAGCGACGCCGCCATCATCGTCCGGTCCGTCGCCGCCGCCCTCTCCGTGGCGATCGCGGGCGGCACGCCCGCCGTCGCCTTCGCAGGCGGCGGGGCCGAGTCCACGAACGTGGTGCTCTCGAGCACGTCCGCCTACGTCGTCGGCGGCTCGCTCGGCAGCCCGACGGCGAAGGTAGGGGCCGTCACCATCACCGCCACCTCGGGTGGCGTGGTGGAGGCGACTGTGGTGGCGGTCGCGGCGTCGGTGAGCGTCGGCGGCACGGACTCCGCGGCCTTCGCGCTCGGCATCTCGGTGGCCCGGAACTTCATCGGGTGGGACCCGTACGCGGACGTGGAGTACGACCACCTCTCCACCGACCGTCCGGACACGCTGGTCGCGGGGGAGACCGTGCTCGTCGTCGACGGGCCGCGGGCCGGGGACGTGTACGTCTACACCGGGCCCTCGCTCGACGACCCGCCCTACGACTACCTCTCCACCGACGTGGTCGAGGGCGGCATCGCCTGGAACACCCGCGTCAAGGCGGCGGACGGCACGGTGTACCGCTGGGTTCCCTCCTTCCACCAGTTCTCCTCCGACATCGTCTCCTGGCTGCCGGACGGCAGGATCGTCTACAACGTCGAGACCGGGAAGTTCTACCAGCGCGTCGGCAACCTCGGCCCGGACGACCCAACCCACCCCGAACTCGGCGTGGACCTCTCCAAGCAGCTCTACGACTGCGGTGGCGTCGCCTGCCCCGGCTGGACACTCGTCAACCCGACCGACCTCTCGGACGCGGGGAACAACGCCACTGGTGGGGTCAACGACGGCAACTGGATCCTCCTCACCGGCGTCGAGCTGGAGACCCAGGATTACGGGGACGTCACCCTCTGGCTGCCGGGCAGCCTCACCGCACGGCCCGCCGCGGTGGTCGCGCTCGTCGACGGCGCCAGCGTCCACGCGACCGGCGGCCTCACCCTGACGGCCACCTCCACCCAGCGGATCGACGCCGTGGTGCTGGCCGGCGCCGTCGCCATCGGCGGGGGCGGCACCACCGGCATCGCGGCGTCCGGCGCGGGCGCGTACGCGGAGAACAGGATCGCCACCGACGTGCGGGCCCGCATCGACGGCGTCCCCGGCGACACCCTCACCACCCTGATCCGCGCCGCGAGCCTCACCATGACGGCGACGGACGCGTCGGCCATCAAGGCCGTCGTGGGAGCCGCCGCGATCAGCATCGCCGTGGGCGGTGCCACCGGCGTCGCGGTGGCGATCGGGCTGTCCCTCGCCCTGAACGAGGTGGCGAACGCCGTCGAGGCCGCGATCCGGAACGCGGACGTCGCGACGACGTCCGGCGGGGTGAGCCTCGCCGTCGACTCGGCGGGGATCCCGCTCTTCCAGCGCCCCCAGGCCACCTGGCTGACGCCGGCGGACCTGGACGACGCCGCCGTTGCGGACAGCGACGACCTCACTACCACGAACGTGAACGAGGCGGCGGTGGACGCGGCCGGCGACCAGCCCACCCGGAACGTGCTGGTGGGCATCTTCGTTGCGCGCGGTGCGCCGCTCGTCTCCGGCTGGACGCTCGACCTGCTCCGGCCGGGGCAGGCGTGGCGGATCACCTCCGGGCAGGACGTCTACCTCATCACCCTGATCACGACCGGGCCCGACGCCGGGAAGCTCCAGTTCTGGGCTCCCACCATCGACGCCATCAGTGTGGGTGCCGCGCTCGCCGCGGGCTTCGCCGGGACCACGGGCTTCGCGGTGGCCGGTGCCGGCGCCGTCGCCCTCAACGCGGTCACCTCCACCGCCAACGCCCACATCGACGACTCCGCCGTGGACAGCGGCGGCGCGATCGGGATCCAGGCCATGGCCACCAAGGCGATCACCGCCACGATCCTCGCGCTCTCGCTGGCCACCGGCGCCGGCAGCACCACCGGGGTGGGGATCTCGATCGGCGTCGCCATCGCGAAGAACGTCATCGGTGAGGCGCTGGACGGCACGGCCGCGCCGTCGCAGGTCCGGGCGTACACGGTCCGCTCGGCGCTCGTCGCCCGCGGGGCGCTCACGCTGCGCGCGCTGGCGTCCCACACCATCAGCGCCCTCGTGATCTCCGCATCCGCCGCGGTGGCCGTCGGCGGCACCGCGGGCGTGGCCGCCAGTGGCGCCGGTGTGTGGGCGGAGAACCTGGTCGCGGCGCACGTCGCGGCCTTCATCGACGGCTCCGGCGCCACGGGCATCCGCGCCCGCTCGGCCGAGCTCACCGCCCGCGACCTCTCGACCATCTCGGCGATCGTCGGGGCGGCCTCGCTGGCCTTCGCGTTCGGCGGCACCGGGGGAGTCGCCGTCGCCATCGGCGTCTCGCTCGCGAGGAACACGATCGCGAACGAGGTGGCGGCGTCCATCGCCAACGCCACGGTGACGACGACGCCGGGCGGCGTGACGCTGACGGCGCTCGAGGACGCCGGCATCCGGGCCGTCTCGGCGGCCGCCGCGCTCGCCGTCGGGGCGGGCGGCTTCGGCGCCGGCGTGGCCGGAGCCGGGGCGTGGGCCCGCAACGAGATCACCACGGCCACCACCGCGGCGATCACCGACTCCACGATCACCACCGCGGGCGCCGTGAGCCTGAGCGCCACGGACACCTCCACGGTCACCGCCCTCATCGCCGCCGTCGCCCTGGCCGTGGGAGCGGGAGGGGGCGGCCTCGGCGTCGCCATCGGTGGGGCGGTGGCGGAGAACATCATCGCCACGGTCACCGCCGCGCTGATCACGGGGTCCACGATCACCCGTACCGCGGTGGGTGTGGACGTGGGCCTCGTGGCCGAGACCGAGCAGGCGATCGACGCCCTCGTCCTGGCCGGCTCGATGGCGATCGCGGCCGGTGGCGGCGCGGTGGGCGTCGGCGCCTCCGGCGCGGCCGCGAAGAACTCCATCACCGCGCAGACCACCGCGCGCATCGAGGGCGGCAGCGTGGGTACGGCAGCGGCCCCGGTGCGGGCGATCACGATCAACGCCTTCGACCGCTCCCTCATCAACGCCATCACCGGCGCGGCCAGCATCGCGGGCTCGTTCGGAGGCACGGGCGTGGCCGTCGCGATCGGCGTGGCGCTCGCGTGGAACCGCATCGCGGGTGACGTCGAGGCGGCCATCGTGAACGCCGCCGTCGTGGCCTCCGGCGCCGTGAACATCGCCGCGGAGGAGTTCGCGCAGATCAAGGCCTGGACCGCTGCGGCCTCACTCGCCGTCGCCGTGGGCGGACTCGCCGCCGGGGTGAGCGGCGCGGGCGCACAGGCGACCAACATCATCCTCAGCGCGATCAACGCGCACGTCGACGGTGGCTCAATGAGGAGCACCGGAGACATCACGATCGAAGCGACCAACGACGCGACCATCGAGGCAAAGGTGCTGGCGGTCGCGGCAGCTGCCGGCGTCGGCGGCACGGGCATCGGCGTGGCCCTCGGGGCGGCGGTGGCCCGGAACTACATCGGGTGGGAGCCCGGCAGCGTTGCCGAGCCCGCGCACCAGTCCACCGACACGCCGCTGAGCGTGGTGGCCGGGGACGTCGTCCAGATCGTCACGGGCGCCCGGACCGGCGACTTCTACGAGTACGTGGGCGCGGCGCCGCTCACCAACGCCGACGGTTCA
>JALHDK010000152.1:5172-8267 GCA_022838965.1 Actinomycetales bacterium
AGCTCTCGACCTCACGGTCCAGGAGTACGGGGACACGAGCCTCTGGCGGCTCGTCGGCGCGTATGACCGGGCGCAGGTACGGGCGTCCATCCTCGGGGCCACGCGGGTCGAGGCGGATGACCTGATCCTGACGGCGGATGCCACCCAGACCATCGACGCCGTCGTCCTGACGGGCGCGGTGGCGCTCACCGGCGGCGGTGCCGGCGTCGGCGTCAGCGGCGCGGGCGTGTACGCCGAGAACCGCATCGCGGCCGACGTCAAGGCGTTCGTCGACGGCGACGACCCCACCACCGAGGCTGTGGAGACCACCACGGTCGACGTCGGCAGCGTCACGATCACCGCCACCGACGCCTCCGGGATCCACGCCGTCGCCGGCGCCGCCGCGATCGCCGCGGCCATCGGCGGGGTGGGCGTGGCGGTGTCGATCGGGCTGTCGATCGCGATCAACGAGGTCGCCAACGACGTCGCCGCCTTCATCACGCACGCCACCGTGGACGCCGACCGCGACGTCGTCCTGGCGGCCGGGGCAGCCGGGCGCACACTCTTCGAACTCTCCGGCGTGACCGCCGCACAGCTCGACGACGCGGCCACCGCCGACCCGGACGACCCCGAGACCGATGACGAGGACCCGCTGACCACCGCCGACGACGAGGCCGCCGTCGACGCCGCGGACGACGCCGTCATCCTGACCGCCCTCGCGGACGCGTTCGCCGCTGCCGGGTACCCGCTCCCCACCGACGTGGTGCTGTCCGCGATCGCCACCGGCGAGTCCTGGCTCGTGGTCTCCGGTCTCGACACGTACGTCATCACCCGGACCGGCGACACCCTCACGGTGTCCCGCCCCACGATCGGGGCCATCACGGCCGCCGCGTCGGTCGCGGCCGGGCTCGGCGCCATCGGCGTGGCGGTCAGCGGCGCGGGTGCCATCGCGGAGAACACGGTCCTCAGCACCGCGACCGCCTCCCTGGACGCGAGCACTGTGACGCGCGCCGGGAACGTGGACCTCGACGCCTCCGCCACCTCGTCCATCGTTGCCGTCATCGCGGCCGCCTCCGCCGCCATCGGCATCGGCGTCACGGGCGCAGGCGTGGGCGCCTCCATCGGCATCTCGATCGCGCGCAACACCATCGGTGGCGCGAACCCGGCGGACGGCCCGGTCATCCCCGAGGTCGGTGCGTTCCTGCGAAACACCTCCGTCGCCACGTCCGGTGCCCTGACCCTCGACGCCGTCGGCAGCCAGATCATCGCCGCCCTCGTGACCGCGATGTCCACGGCCGTCGGTGGCGGCGCCGCCGCCGGCGTGGGCATGAGCGGCGCCGGCGTGTGGGCCGAGAACACCATCGCCTCCGACGTCCAGTCGTTCATCGCGGCGACCACTCCCGTCACTGTCCGCGCGGCTGGCATCGCCCTGACGGCGTCCGACACCTCGGCCATCGCCGCCCTCGCCGGGTCCGCCAGCCTGGCCGCCGGCATCGGCACGGTGGGTGTCGCCATCTCCATCGGCGTCACCCTGGCGCGGAACACCATCTCGAGTGACGTCGCCGCCTACACCGCCAACGCAGCCGTGACCGCCTCCGGCAGCACCGGCCTCGCGATCACCGCCACAAACGCCGCGAGCATCGCCGCGACCTCCGCAGCGGCCTCCGCCGCCCTCGGTGCGGGCTTCACGGGCGTGGCCGTCAGCGGTGCGGGCGCCCAGGCCACCAACGTCATCCTGACCCGCACGGACGCCTCCGTCTCCGGCGGATCCGTGACCAGCGCAGGCGCGATCACGATCACGGCAACGTCCACCGCGGCCATCCGCGCGCTCGTCGGCGCCGTGTCCGCCGCCCTGGGTGCGGGCGCGGGCGGCGTGGGCGTGGCGCTCGGCGCTTCCGTGGCCCGAAACCTGATCGGCTGGGAGCAGGCGGGGGTCGAGGATCCCGAGTACCGGTCCACCGACCACCCCACCACCGTGGTGACCGGCGACGTCGTCGCGGTCGTCACGGGTGCGCGCAGCGGCGACTTCTACGAGTACGTCGGCGAGGTTGCCCTCGTCGCCGCGGGCGGACTCGACCTCACCACCCAGGAGTACGGGGACACCAGCCTCTGGAAGCAGGTCGGACTCGAGCAGCGCGCCGCCCAGATCCGGGCCTTCATCACGGGCGCGACCCGCGTGTCCGCCCCGGCCGGCGCCCTCACGCTCTCGGCCACCTCGACCGCGACCATTGACGCCCTCGTCGTCTCCGCCGCCGTGGCGATCGCGGGCGGCGCGGTCGGCATCGGGTTCAGCGGTGCCGGCGTGGCGGCACTGAACCGGATCGTCACCGACGTCCAGGCGTACCTCGACGGTGACACCGTGGTCACCGTGGTCGGCACGGCGAGCATCTCGATCACCGCCACCGACAACTCGGCCATCAGCGCCTTCGCGGGTGCCGCCGCGATCACCTTTGCGGTCGGCGCCGTCAGCGGGGCGGTCTCGTTCGGCCTCGCGATCGCGAGCAACGAGGTGGCGAACGACGTCGCCGCGTACCTCGCGCACGCGAGCGTCACCACCGGTGACCTCGTCATCACCGCCACCGCGGCGGGTGGGACGCTGTTCGAACTCACGGGTGTGACGGTCGGCCAGCTCGACGATGGCGACAACCCCGACACGCTCGCTGCCCTGGACGCCGCCTTCACCCTCGCCGGCCACGACCTCCGCGCCGGCACTGTGGTGTCCACGATCGCGGCCGGGACGTCCTGGCTTGTCGTGTCCGGGGTGGACGTGTACGTGATCACGCTGGTCGGCGAGTCGCTCATCGTGTCCCGCCCCACCATCGGTGCGGTGGCCGCCGCCGCCTCGGTGGCCGCCGCCGTCGGCCTCGAAGGCGTGGCGGTGAGCGGCGCGGGCGCCGTCGCGGAGAACACCGTCCTCAGCACCGCGAACGCCTATCTGGACGCTTCCACCGTGACGCAGGCCGCCGCCGTGGACCTCGACGCCACGAGCACCTCCTCGGTGGTCGCCACCGTCGTGGCCGCCTCGGCGGCGGTCGGCGCAGGCCTGGGCGCCGGGGTGGGCGTCTCGATCGGCATCTCGTTCGCCCGCAACACCATCGGGGCGGCTGTCGAGGACG
>JALHDK010000152.1:8309-10131 GCA_022838965.1 Actinomycetales bacterium
CGAGGTGGGCGCCTTCCTGCGTGACACGTCCGTCACCGCGTCCGGCGCGGTCACCCTCGACGCCGTCGCCGGCCAGGTCATCGCCGCCCTCGTGACCGCCATGTCGGCCGCGGTGGGTGCCGGCGGGGTCGCCGGCGTCGGCTTCAGCGGGTCCGGCGTCTGGGCGGAGAACTCGGTCTTCTCGGACGTCGAGGCCTTCATCGCGACCACGACCACGGCGACCGTCACGGCCGCCAGCGTGGCCCTCCACGCCGCGGACACCTCCGCCATCGCCGCCACGGCCGGCTCCGCCTCCATCGCGGCAGCGCTCGGCTCCGCCGCCGGCGTCTCGCTCTCCTTCGGCACCACCCTGGCCCGCAACACGATCGCCACCGACGTCCTCGCGTTCATCGCAAAGGCGACCGTCATCGCGACGGGGTCCAGCGGGATCACCGTCACCGCGACCAACGCGGGGAGCATCACCGCCCTCGCCGCCGCCGCCTCGCTGGCCGCCGGCTTCAGCCTCGGGGCGGGCGTGGGTGTCAGCGGGGCGGGTGCCGACGCCGCGAACGTGATCCTCACCCGCACCAACGCGTACGCGTCGGGCGCGTCGCTCACCTCCGCCGGCGTGGTCACGTTCCGGGCGACGTCGACCGCCACCATCGACGCCCTCGTGGGCGCGGCCTCGGCAGCCGTCGGGGCCGGCTTCGTGGGCGCCGGTGCCTCCATCGGGCTGTCGCTCGCCCGCAACACCATCGGCTGGACGCCAGCCGCGGTCAGCGGGACGATCCTCAGCTCGGACGGCGAGCTGACCACCGACCTCACCGCAGGCACGCAGGTCCGGATCACCACGGGCCCCGGCGCGGGAGGGGTGTACCGGTACGTCGGCCCCACGATCACGTTCGACGGCGAGACGCCCCTCGACCTGAAGGCACAGGACTACCAGAACACCGAACTCTGGCTGCTGGTCAGCCTCGCACCCAGCCCTGCCGAGGTGCGCGCGTACGCCGATGGCACGAGCGTCAGCGCCACTGGAGCCCTGACCTTTAGCGCCACCTCCGCCGAGACCATCGCCGCCACGGTGCTGGCCGGGTCGGCGGCGCTGTCCGGCGGCGTCGTCGGTATCGGGCTGAGCGGTGCCGGCGCGGCTGCCGTGAACCGCATCACCATCCGCGTGCAGTCCGGCGTGGACGACGGCGGGGGCGCCACGCTCGCCGCCGGGAGCATCACGGTGACCGCCTCGGGTGACCCCACCATCACCGCCACCACCGAGGCGGTCTCGCTCGCGGAGGCCGTGGGGGTGGTCTCCGTGGCCGTGTCCATCGGCGCCGCGGTGGCGCGCAACGAGATCGCGGGTGAGGTCGAGGCCGTCCTCACCAACGTCACCGTGACCACCGCGGGGGACGTCTCCGTCACCGTCACCACCACGCCGGACATCACCGCCGTCACCACCGCCGCGGCCGTGTCCGAGGCGGCGTCGGCCTGGGTCGCGGCCGGTATCACCGGCGCCGGCGCGGCGGCCACCAACGTCATCCTCACGAAGGCCACCGCGCACATCGATGGCAGCGGCGTCACCGCCGACGACGTCACCCTGGCCGCGACCTCCACCGCCGGCATCACCGCCCAGGTGCTCACGTCCGCGCTGTCCCTGGCCGCCTCCGCGGTGGCGATCGGCATGTCCATCGGCTCGTCCCTCGCCCAGAACCTCATCGGCTGGGAGCTGGACGGCACCGCGAACCCGGCCGAGGTGCGCGCCTACCTCTTCAAGACCTCCGTCACCGCCACCGGGGCATTGACGCTCACCGCCACCGGCAGCCAGACCGTGGATGCGGACGTCCTCTCC
>JALHDK010000153.1 GCA_022838965.1 Actinomycetales bacterium
TCGTCGAGGTCTCGGGGCGCACCTATCCCGTGGAGATCCGCTGGCGGCCGCTGGTGCCCGAGGAGGAGGACGACGACACCGCGGCCGACCCGGACGGGCCTGCTTCCCGCCGGCGACCCGGCCGCGGGGAGGCCCGCGAGCCCCTCGACCAGTTCACCGCCATCTGCCTCGCAGCCGACGAACTCATGGCCGAGGGCCCCGGGGACATCCTCGTCTTCCTCTCCGGCGAGCGGGAGATCACGGACGCCCACGAGGCCCTCGCGGAGCACCTCGGGCCGCGCTACGTCCCGCCCGGTCAGGCCCGCGGCCAGGCGCCGAACGCGGTGGAGATCCTCCCGCTCTACGCCCGCCTCACCGCCGCCGAGCAGCACCGCGTCTTCGAGCCGCACACGCTCCGGCGCATCGTGCTCGCCACCAACGTGGCGGAGACCTCGCTGACCGTCCCCGGCGTGCGCTACGTCATCGACCCCGGCACCGCCCGCATCTCGCGCTTCTCCACCCGCACCAAGGTGCAGCGCCTCCCCATCGAGCCCATCTCCCGGGCTTCGGCGAACCAGCGATCGGGACGATGCGGGCGCGTGGCGGACGGCATCGCGATCCGCCTCTACTCCCGCGCGGACTTCGAGTCCCGTCCCGAGTTCACCGAGCCGGAGATCCTGCGCACCTCCCTCGCCTCCGTCATCCTGCGCATGGCCGCCCTCGGGCTGGGGGACGTGGCCCGCTTCCCGTTCGTCGACCCGCCGGACACCCGTGCCATCCGCGATGGCGTGAACCTCCTCATCGAGATCGGGGCCCTGGAGGATCGTGGGACGACGACGACGCCCGGCGACGACGGCGCCCCGGACCGGAGCCCCGGGCCCGGCGACGCCGCCGCCGCGCCGAGCCGCGGGCCCCGCCTCACCCCGATCGGCCGGCAGCTCGCCACCCTGCCGATCGACCCGCGCCTCGGGCGCATGCTGCTGGAGGCGGGCCGGAACGGCTGCGCGGCGGAGGCGCTGGTGATCGTCGCGGCCCTGTCGGTGCAGGACGTGCGGGAACGCCCCGCGGAAAAGCAGGCCCACGCGGACCAGCTCCACCGCCGGTTCGCCGATCCCACCTCGGACTTCCTCGCCTACCTGAACCTGTGGCGCTACCTGCGGGTCCAGCAGCGGGACCTGTCGGGCTCCGCGTTCCGCCGCCTGTGCCGGGCGGAGTTCCTCAACTACCTGCGCTGGCGGGAGTGGCAGGACATCGTCGAGCAGCTCCGGCAGCTCGCGCGGCCCCTCGGGCTCACGATGCACCCGATCGCGCTGCCGAAGCCGGGGACCACGGCGGGCCTCCCACCGGCGGAGGTGGCGGCCGCCGTCGTCGCCCTGGGGCGGGGGGCGGACACGCCGAGCGCGGACGCGATCCACCGGTCGTTGCTCGTGGGGCTGCTCTCCAACCTCGGCACCTGGGACGAACGCCGCCGGGAGTACGCCGGCGCGCGCGGGACGCGGTTCGTGATCTGGCCGGGGTCGGGGCTCGCGAAACGCCATCACGAGTGGGTGATGGCGGCCGAACTGGTGGAGACGTCGCGGCTCTTCGCGCGCACGGTGGCGCGCATCGACCCGGACTGGATCGAACCGGCGGCCTCCCACCTGGTGAAGCGCGTCCACTCGGAGCCCTTCTGGTCGGCGCGGCAGGGTGCCGCGATGGTGCACGAGAAGGTCATGCTCCACGGCCTGACCGTGGTGGCGGACCGCGTGGTGCCCCTCACCCGGCTCGGGACCGTGGACGCCCGGGAGCTCGCACGGGAGCTGTTCATCCGCCACGCCCTCGTGCAGGGCGAGTGGCGCACGCACCACCGGTTCTGGGAGGAGAACCGCCGGCTGCTGGAGGAGGCCGGGGAGCTGGAGGAGCGCGCCCGGCGCCGGGACCTCGTGATCACGGACCAGGGCCTGTTCGACTTCTACGACGACCGCCTGCCCCCGGACATCACCTCCACCCGCCACTTCGACGCCTGGTGGAAGACGGCGCGCGCCGCCGATCCGGACCTGCTCACCCTCTCCCACGACCTCCTCCTCCCGGGGGCGGGTACCGTGACGGCCGCCGACTTCCCGACCACCTGGACGCAGGGTGACCTGTCGCTGCCGCTGGAGTACGCCTTCGCTCCCGGCGAGCCCGGGGATGGCGTCACTGTGCGGATCCCCGTCGCCGTGCTGGCCCGCCTGCGTCCGGAGGGCTTCGACTGGCTCGTGCCGGGCCTCCTCGGCGACCTGTGCGTGGCCACCATCAAGGCCCTCCCCAAGCGCACCCGCGTGCGGCTCGTGCCCGCGCCGGACACCGCCGCGCAGATCCTCGCGGCCCTCCCACCCTGGCAGGAGGTGGCCGGCGGCGACGGCCCGTCCTTCCACGAGGCGTTCGCCGCGGCGGCGCGCCGGATCAGGGACGTGGACATCCCGCTCGAGGATTTCGACGACGACGCCCTCCCCCCACACCTGCGGATCACCTTCCGGGTGGTCAGCGACACCGGCGCCACGCTCGCGACCTCGAAGAACCTGCTCGCGCTGCAGCGCCGGCTGGCCGACCAGGCCCGCGACGCCGTCCGGCAGGTGGTCCGGGGGGCGGTGGCGGCGGCGCGGGCGGAGGCAGCGCGGGCCGAGGTGACGCGGGCCACCGCCGGGACGGCCCCGGCCACGCGCACCGCCGGAGCGGCACCATCCGGCGCGGCCGCCCCCGTCACGTTCGAGGAGCTGCCTGGGCTCACCGACTGGCCGGGCGACGCGATCCCCGCCGTCGTCACCTCCACCAGCCCGGACGGGCTGGAGGTGCGGGGCTACCCGGCGCTCGTCGTCGAGGGGCGAGCCGGCGCGGGCGTGGTGGCGCTGCGCGTTCTCGCGAGCGCGGGCGAGCAGGCGCGCGCCCATGCGCGGGGCGTCGTGGGTCTGGCACTGCACCGCGTCCGGCTGAACACCGAACGCGTGACCACCCGGTGGACCGGCGCCGACGCCCTCACCCTGGCCTCCTCCCCCTACCCGACCACCGCCGCCCTCGTGGAGGACATCCAGCTCGCCGCGGCGACCTCCCTGGCGGAGCAGTGGGCGGCCACGCACACGCCTCTGGACTCGCTGCGCCGGAGGGAGGACTTCGACGCCTTCGTCCGCTTCCTGCGCGAGCGGCACGAGGACGAGGTGTACCGGATCGTGGGCGTCGTGGTCCGCGTCCTGACCGCGTGGCGGGAGGTGGACCGGACCGTCAGCGCGGCGTCCTCGCCGGCCCTCGCCGCCGTCGTGGCGGACGTGCGGGCGCAGGTGGCCCGCCTCGTCCGCCCCGGCTTCATCTCCGGGACCCCGACGGCGCAGCTTCCCCATCTCGCGCGCTATCTCGCCGCCGCGCGCCTGCGCATCGAGCGTGCGCAGGGAGGGGCACTGCGATCCGACGCCGCCCACGCGGCGATCGTCCGCCGTCTCGAGGCCGACCTCGAGCTGGCGGTGGAGGCGACCGACCGGATGGCCCCCGACCCCGCCCGCACCCGCCTCCTCGGGGAGGTCCGCTGGCTGATCGAGGAACTGCGGGTCTCCCTGTTCGCGCAACAGCTCGGCACGGCGGTGAAGGTCTCCGAGAAGCGCATCCGCGCCCTGCTCGAGACCTGACCGGTGGTGGAGCGGACCTCGGGCCGGGACCCGATGTCGTCTACTCTGGTCCCACAGGAGGTCAGCATGAGTCAGCAGTACGGCCAGATCCCCGATCCCGCGGACCCCTACCGCGTCCAGGGCAGCTGGCAGGACGCCACCACCGGAAGTGCGACGCCCTACGGCCAGACCCCGCCCCCCGGCGGGCCGGACACGGGGTACGGGTACGGCTACGGCTACGGCGCGACGGGCGGCTACCAGAGCCTCGGCTACACCCCTCCCCAACCCACCAACACCCTGGCGATCGTCTCGCTGGTCACGTCGATCCTCGGTCTGGGGCTCGTGGGCATCGTCACCGGACACATCGCGCGGTCCCAGATCCGGCGTACCGGGCAGGGCGGGGCCGGGGTGGCGCTCGCCGGCCTCATCATCGGGTACATCGTGACCGCCCTCGAGATCGCGTTCATCCTGTTCGTGATCGGCCTGGTCGCGGTCTCGCAGAGCGGGTCCAGCTTCTAACCGCCGGGCCGTCCACAGCCCGACGCGGCGGACGCCGCGCTGTCGGACCGCTCTTCTAGGCTGCCGAGCATGGATCTCCGAGACGTCCACACCATGGCCACGTCCCTGCTGCGTGCCCACGGCCTGGGCACGTGGCACGTGGGCTGGGACAACGCCCGGCGCCGTGCGGGGATGTGCCGCTACCACACCCGCACGATCTCCCTCTCCCGCCCGCTGATGGCGTTGTACGACGCGGATCAGGTGCGCGAGGTCCTGCTCCACGAGATCGCCCACGCCCTCGTCGGCCCGGAGCACCATCACGACGCCGTCTGGCGCGCCAAGGCCCGGGAACTCGGCGGCACCGGCCGGCGTGCGCTGCCCGCCGAGACCCCCCGCCCGCCGGCACCGTGGCTCGGGCGGTGTCCCTGCGGGCATGAGTTCCCGCGATACCGCCTGCCCCGGGGTTCAGCGTCCTGCTCGGTGTGCTCCCCGCGGTTCGACGCCCGGTTCCTGATCGAGTGGAGGCGGGTGCGATGACGCCACGGGAGGCGCCCGGGCGGCGGCGCGCCCGCCGCCGGGAGGCCCTGGTGGCCTACGGGCTGCTGGCGCCGAGTCTCGTGGGGGTCGGTCTCTTCCTCGTGGTGCCCGTGATCGGGGTGGTCATCCTCTCGTTCCTGGACTGGGACCTGATCTCGGAGCCGCGCTGGGCGGGGCCCCGCCACTACGCGGACCTGCTGGCCAGCCCCCGGTTGTGGAACTCGCTGGCGGTGACGGGACGGTTCGTCCTGCTCGCGATCCCCGCCTCGATCGCCGGCAGGAACTGCTCCGGCCGGATCTCGGCGAACGGCGGCACGCCGAACGGCGTCTGCCAGTCGGCGAGCAGGGGGTTGGCGCTCTCCGCGGCGCGGGCGGCGGCGGGCAGGATGGTGGCGAACAGCGCGCCCAGCAGGGCGAGGCAGACGACCCACTCTCTCATCGGGGATCTCCTCCGGTCGGAGCCGGGCGCGAGGGGCGCCGGGCCACCCCCGGATTCTATCCGGGGC
>JALHDK010000576.1 GCA_022838965.1 Actinomycetales bacterium
GTCCATCTCCAGGAAGAGGACCGCCACAGGATGCCGACCGTGCGGCACAAGCCCATCGTACGCTCGCGTGAGCGACTGGGAGATGACGGGACTCCGCACTGCGCGCCCGTTCACGAACAGATACTGCTCCTGCCGGGTAGGCCGATGCAGCGTGAGGTTCGACGTCACGCCGTGGACGCGAGCGAGGGGAGGATTGGCCTCGAAGGGGATCAGCGCCCGCGCCTCCTCGCGCCCGATGACGAGAGCGATACGCGCATCGAGGCCATCGGAAGGATCGACTCGGAAGATCTCCTCGCGCTCGTGGAGCACCTGGAACCCAACGCGCGGAAAGGCCAGTGCGAACCGTGCCGTCGTATCCACGCAGCGGGCCAGTTCCGTTCGGTTCTGCTTGAGGAACTTCAGTCGGGGCGGCGTGTTGAAGAAAAGGTGCCGTATGGCGACAGAGGTGCCCACGGGGCACCCAATAGACTCCGTTCGGGTCGCGGCGCCACCCTCGGTGGCGATCAGTGTGCCGGACTCGTCCTCGCCACGCCGGGTGATGAGCACGAAGTGGCTCACGGCGGCGATACTGGGCAGGGCCTCGCCGCGAAAGCCGAACGTCCCGATCTCGGCGAGGTCCTCGAGGGTCGCGATCTTGGATGTGGCATGCGGCAGGATGCTGAGCTTCGCGTCCTCGGCGCTCATGCCCGCGCCATCATCGACCACGCGGATCAGGTCGCGGCCCGCGCCCATCAGCTCGACGACGATCCGCGACGCGCCGGCGTCGAGGGAGTTCTCGATCAGTTCCTTGACCACGGAGGCGGGGCGCTCCACCACTTCGCCCGCGGCGATCTTGTTAGCGATGCTGTCGTCCAGTACGGGTCCAGGGCCTCGAGACGGTCCAGGACCGGCAGGCGGGGGTCGCCGGGCGGCGGCTCGAAGAGGGAAAGCTGCCCTCGCTCGCGCGCCGGGCGGGGTGGGGGAGAGGGTGTGAGCTGTGCCCCTGGGTGCAGTTCCTGGCTCTCGAGGCTCCCAAGGATGATCTTGGCCCGCTCAACGACCTCACGCGGGAGCCCAGCGAGCCGGCCAACCTGGATGCCGTAGGAGCGGTCCGTGCCCCCTGCAGCGATGCGGCGGAGGAAGACCATGTTCTCTCCCTCCTCGCGGACGAGGACGCGGTAGTTGCGGACCCGTTCGAGAATCTCCCGTGCCTCGTCGGCGACGCCCGGGAGAATGACAAGAAACTCCTCGCCGCCGTAACGGCCGACCTCGTCGTAG
>JALHDK010000577.1:0-854 GCA_022838965.1 Actinomycetales bacterium
CAGCCGATCCGCAGTGCCGCCATTCGTGAAGTAATCACTGGCGTCAAACTTCTCCGGGAGCGCCTCTGCCATCCGCCACCTCCTCCCAGGAGACGGCCTCAGCACGCGACGCTCCGGCCGCGAGTAGACGCGCCGGCAGTTCATCATTCAGCCGTTGCCCGGCATTGTCATGATCGCCGAGCACCCAGAACGTCTTGCCGGTCAGGTCCGGGAGCACTACCCGGAGCGCACCATCCACGCCGCATGTACTGGTCACCGCCGGGATGCCGCGCGCAATCAAGTTCAGACAGTCCAGTTCGCCTTCACACCACACGAGCTCCGCCGAGCCGGACACCCAAGGCCACGGGTACAAGGTCGCAGTGCCACGGCCCTTTTGCCAAGGGAGGACCTTCGGGTCACGCCCCGGCCCGTACCCGCGCACGTCGACGAATGACTCCGCGTCATCCATAGCGGGAACCGGGATGGTGTACCGGCGGCCATGCCATTGCATATGCGGCGAGACGCCCACACCGAGCCGCGCTTCCTCGATGATCCAGCGCTCAAGGCCTTTCTCGAGCTCGAGCCACCGCAGCCGCTTCTCATCCGCGAGGAGCGCCTGGTGGAGACCCTCAATCACGTCCAAGGCCACCGGCGGGAGCGTAACAGCCGGCGGCGATGGTGCCCTGTCAGGCACCGATTCCAATTTCGTTGCGTTGACCGCCCGCTCCGGAGCGCCCTGGACACCGAGCGCCTGCCCGAGCCTCTCACAACACTCCGCGAAGTCCGCGATCCGCAACCGCTTCGCGTAGAAGTCGAGAATCGAACCACCGCTCCGACACGCACCGAAACAGTACCAAGACCCATCCGGGTAGACG
>JALHDK010000577.1:897-1655 GCA_022838965.1 Actinomycetales bacterium
CCTCGAGCCCGGCCCTCTCGTATGTACCGACCGGGTCCTGCCGCGCCCGGTCCTTCAAGTCGTCAGCTTGAATCTTCATGATGGTGGACGACCGAGCCGGAGCACCCTCGGGGGTAGTTAGAGCGCTCCGGCCCGGTCTAATCGCATTCGCCTCCTATTCGTCGGCGAACGGGTCACCGGTGAGATCCACAGACTCGGCCGCCTTGACCTCGCCGATGCGCATATCATGCTCAGCGGCCTCAGCCAGGTTCTCAACCTCAACTTCCCGCGCCTTCAGCGCGCCTTCGAGAGCCCGAGCATACTCCGCAGCCCGTGCGGCCAGGTCAGGAGCGAGTTCTCCGGCCATTGCGAACGCAGCCCGCGAGTACCGGATGCCACCGGCATTCTTGACGGCCTCCAGCGCGATCGCAGTCTGGACCTGGTGGAAGACATGCCCGGCGTCCGTGAGCCTCAGCAGATACTTCCGGAGCGCCGCGAGCGAGCTTGACGGCAAGTCCACAACCAGCGGGAGCATTGACCCAGGCCGCAGCAGGAGAAGGTGCGTCCTCGCACTGCATGCCTGTCCGCGCCCGTTCTCAGCCGAGCCCCACGCCGCCTTCGGACACCGCGCACACGCGCCGCCCGGGTCACCGATGCCGTAGATGCCGTCAGCCGAAGAGCAGTCCGGCGGCGAGCCGTCGCCGGTGAACTGGGCGCTGAAGAAGGTCCGATAGTCCACCATGCCAATGATGATGCCGCGCAGCTCATCCACCGCCACG
>JALHDK010000154.1 GCA_022838965.1 Actinomycetales bacterium
CCGGCGAGCCATGACATCGGCGGGGCCGCCCTGGTTCATGGTGCCCTGCTTCCACGTGGGCAGGGCGACAAGACCAGCCTTCGCGTTCGAGTTGCGCGCTCAGGCACGGCAGAGTCTGGCGGACGTGCGCGAGCAGACCGCGCGTGAGTTGGCCGAGCTGCAAGAGAAGATCGCCCAGCGCATCCGCCAGGCCGAGCAGGAGGACGTGCGCGCCTACAACGCCGCCGTGACTGCCGGGTGGACGCCGGCCGAGTTGAAGAAGATCGGCTTTCCCGAACCGGAGAAGAAGCAGCGTGCCAGGCGACGCAGCACGCGCCGCACGGCAACGTCAACGGCGGCCAAGGACGCGCCGTCACCGCCACCTGAGCCGGTCACCGAGCCGGCCCCTGAACCAGTGGGAGCGAACCATGAGTGAGTCACCAATCGAGGACCGTTTCACTGACCAGCTCGACGCCGAGCTGTCGCCACGAGCCGAAGCGGTCGGTGCACTGATCGACTACAACCATCAGCCGTCAGGTCCGGCACCGGACCTGTCTCAGCCGGCCCTCGACGACGAGGAGCACCCGTGACGGAACAAGTGCCGCTCTCGGAGTACCTGGCATCACTGCCGCACAAGGTCGGCTACCAGCTCGATGAGCGTCATGTGGCCGCCGCTGCCGTCTCTGCGGATGGCCGGGCAGGTCCGCTGGCCGCCGTTCAGTGGGACACCTCCGTGGCCTCCGATCGTGCGCTTGCCGAGGAGGTGGCGGCCACGCTCGCGCGCGTCGCGCGTGACTCCGGCTACGAGCGCTTTCTGATCGTCGGCTACGGTCCGGACGGGGCCGAGCGTGCCGGACTGCTCAGTGACGCGCTGCTGGCCACCGCGGACCTGCCGGAGCCGCTACGGGTGCACGTCGACCACGACACCTGGCGTGTCCAGCTGCCCGGCTCCGAACAGTGGTCACCGGCTCAGCCGCTGCCCGACCTCAGTGCCGCGGCGGTGCTCGAAGGGACACCGCTGCCGGCGAGTTCGCGCGAGGAACTGGCGCACCGCTTCGATCCGTTGCCTGAACCGCTCTACGGCGACATCGCTGCCCGCGACGCGGCACTGTTCGCTGACTCTGCCCCGTCCTTCCGCGCGGACGTGGCGGTGCGGTCCCTGCACCATCTGGCCGTGCCCGGTCAGAGCGACGATCGCGACCGGATGGCCACCCTCGCGCACCTGACTACTGCCGGGCCGGCGGCCGTGCGTGATGCGGTGCTCGTGGCGGCTGCCGATGATCCTGCCCGCACCGACGCGCTCGTGCGCACCTATCGCGCCGCCCCCGAGCAGCACCGCCCGGCGCTGGCGACAACGGCGGCCGCCGCGGTGTACCTCGGCGGCGCCCAGTCGCCGGCCATCGAGGCGATCTTGCGCCATGCCGACCGGGAGGGACCGAACGCCGCGCTGACCCGGCTTGTCGAGGCAGCGAAGAACCAGGGGATCAATCCGCACGAGATACGTCGCGCGATCGGCAGCAGCGTCGCCACGCAGCTCGATAAGGCCGACGCGCGTTGGCACCAGTCGCGCTCCAGCGCGGTGCGCTCGGCATCGTTTCCGACCACAGCTCGCAGCGTCGGTGCGGACGCGGCCGCGGCCGCGTATCGTCCTGCGCCCGGTGGGCGCAGCACTGGTCCCGAGGTGGAACGGTAGTCGCGCTGGGTCACGGTGGGTCTCCCCCATCCCCCGACGCCGGAAGGATCACTCAGCACAGACCCCTGTCAAGGGCGCTTCGCGTCACTACGTGATGCGGCTGCGCCGCACCCTTGACAGGGGTCTGTGCTGAGCAGGGCGGCATCTATCGGGGGATGGGGGGGAGGAAAGGCCTGGGCGGCTTCAGCCGGCCCTCTCGTTCGGCTCGTCGTCCTCGACCTTCGCCAGGGCTCGGGACACGGAAGACTTGCCCACACCGAGCACCTTGGCGATGTGCGCGATGCTCGCACCGCCCCGGCGCATGCGCACCGCCTCAGCGGTCCGCTCCGGCGTCATCACGGTCGGCCGCCCACCGACCCGGCCCTGGGCGCGGGCGTGGGCCAGGCCCCGCATGGTGTTCTCCCGAATGGTGTCCACCCGCAGCTGCGCGAACACCGCGACGATGCCGAACAGCGCCTTACCCATCGGGGTCGTGGTGTCGATATCCGGCTCGGTCAGACTCTTGATGTTCACCCCACGCTCGTGCAGCTCGTTGATGGTCTCGATCGCCATCGTCTCGCTGCCCGCGATCCGATCCAGCCGGCGCACCACCAACGTGTCACCGGCACGCAGATAATCCAGGCACGCGATCCACTGCGGGCGGTCCTTGATCCGGCTCGACTCGCCACGATCAACGAACACCCGCACCGCGCCGGCCGCGCGCAGCTCGGCCTCCTGCGCCGCCGGGTTCTGGTCGTGCCGGGACACCCGCGCATAGCCCACGACGTTGCTCACCGTCCCTCCCCTCGCCCGCTGCCGCCGTAGCCGCGGCCGTAGGGGCCGCTCGTGCGTGCTCGCGCCTGGGGGCTGTCCGGCCTGTGTCCAGTCGCCTCGGTGGCCGGCTGCGGGTAGCTCGCGCTACGCAGGTCAGCAGAGCGTGCGCCGGGCTCAACGCCCGATGGTGTTTTGTCTCGCTGCGCGGCCGCGCGCTGCGCAACCTCCTCCACGACGTAGCGGTGACGTGGGAGCAGCTGCGCTGGCGGGTAGGTGCGTGTCAGCAGCTCTCGACCCTCGGCGGCCGTTGTGTAGCCGATCTTGTTGTAGAGCGTGGCGGCATCGTTCAGGTCCCGCTCGTCTCGGGCGGCATGCAGCTTCATCGCCAGCAGGTACTGCGGTGAGGGGACTTGCACCAGCAGCGACTCGGACTCGAACACGGTGCGTGGGCTGTCGTCCTGGCCGGGCATGAAGCCCTTGACGGCATCGTTGATCCAGTCCGGTTCGAGGCCGTGTGCTGCGCTGAGCTCCTCGGCAAGCTGACGGACCTCGGGGCCTGGCGCGAACACCGCATCGACATCGCGCGTGACGCGACCGCCGTCGTACTCCAGCGCCATCGCCGCTCCCCCGACGACGAACAACTGCGCCTGCTGGCCGCGCTCCGCGAGCCGGTCGGAAAGTTCCTGGAACAGCTCACGGAGCCGATCAGCGTCCAACTCCTCGGCGTCATCCCTCATGCGCGAGCCAGGGAACGCCCGGTGATGAGGATGCCGCGCTGCCGGAAAGCTCGCGGGCTCTCCTGCTCCGCCTCGTCGCGGAAGATGGTCGGCACCGCCGGGTACCACCACGGTGCCACGGCGCGCGCGGGGTCCAGTGCCCACGCCGGGACCATCCATCCGTCCCGCTCGGCCAGATGGTCGGCCAGCGCGGCGAACGCGGCATCCAACTCCACCGAGCCCGTGCGGGCCGGCTCCTCCGCGAACACACCCCGCCCCAACGCGACACCACCGCGCCGCACCGCGGACGTGTAGTCGTCAAGGGTCTGCAACACCCCGAACCGCCAGGCCTCGTCCAACCCCTCCCCGGCGGCAAGGAGGTCAGCTGCACGGCGCGCGTTGCTCGCCGCCGTGTGGCGCACCCTCGATGGCCCACGGGCGGCGGACGGCCCGCCGGTGTCCTCACGGGAACGATCGAGCAGGGCACCGATCGACAACACCTCGCCCTTGAACGGCATCACTCCCCCTCTCGGCTGGTCGACCCCGTGCCGCCGGGCGTCGCGCGCTGACGCTCCGCGGCCGCGTCGACGCGACGCAGGTACTCGGCACGGTCGATCGCCCCGCGCGCATTGTCGGTCAGGTTCGCCACGTCCTCACGGTTCGGCACCCAGCCCTCGTGCCAGGCCGAGGCCAGCGACTGCACCACCGCGTAGCGCTGGGTCTCGTCAAGCCCGGCGAACAGCTCGGGCCAACGCTGCTCGACGTCGAACCTCTCGGACATGACCGGGCTCCCCTCTCGATGGGTCTCGTTCCATTCTATCCGCCAGCCCGAAAACGGTCTATACATAGTTTCGGGCCGATTGGGTTTCGGTCCCGAGTTCCGGGCTGTGACTTTCGACGGTGACTGGCGGTGTTCTGTCGATGCTCGGTGGCGGCCTATCTGGCTGATGCGGGCGGAGCTGCGCGGGCCGACGCTCCGTAAGCCGATCCGCATGCGGTAGCCGCTGCCGAATGAGTGCCATACGACAGCGCCCGGACCAGGAGCACGCGTAGATTGGCCGAAGGAGGGTGCAGCGATGATCCCGACGATGATTCTTTTCGGTGTGATCTTTGGACGTTGGTGGCTCATCACGCTGGCAGCGGCTGCGGTTGGATGGCCTTTACTCCTCATCGCTACCAGCGTCGCTGACGTCCACGCCGGCCTGATCTGGGCAGCGGCACTCGCCGTAGTCAACGCTGGCATCGGCGTGCTCGTCCATCAGGGTCTCCTCCATGGCTACCGGCACCTTCGACGTCCCGCCTCCAACGAAGTCCTGAACTGACCGCTTCTCCTTCTCACGGATCGGAGCTCCGGTTACCGATCCCCTGCGGAACGTGGATGGCCTCCGTTTCGAGGAAGGCGCGAGCCCGTACGGACGGAGCCGCGGCCGGTTCGATGCTTACGGGACGGTCAACGCTCAAGACCTCCGACCGCTCCGTGCTCGCGTGCCAGAAGGACGCGGCCCAGCGCACCGAGGCGCTCTGGACCCCGGTGGTGCCAGGCGTCCAGCGACCACTACTTGTCCTGGGCAGCGCGCCTCTATAGTCAGCGTCTGCTGTATGGTCAGCGTATGCTGACTCTTGCTTCGCGGCTGGACGTGATGAACCGGTTGGGCCGGGCGATGGCCGACCCGACCCGCTCCCGGATCCTCATGACGCTCCTCGAGGGCCCGAGCTACCCGGCGGTGCTCGCCCGGGACCTGGGCCTGACCCGGTCGAACGTGTCGAACCACCTGACCTGCCTGCGGGACTGCGGCATCGTCGTGGCCGAGCCCGAGGGGCGCCAGACGCGGTACGAGATCGCCGACCCGCACCTCGCGGCGGCGATGACCGCGCTGGTCGAGGTGACGCTGGCCGTCGATGAGAACGCCCCGTGCGTGGATGCC
>JALHDK010000578.1:0-579 GCA_022838965.1 Actinomycetales bacterium
GTGTGCTCCGTTCTCTGCTTACGCTCCTCCTCTCTAAGCTAAACGGTGGATTCCTTCTACTGCTGGCTGATAGTGACGGCTCAATGGTAGCGAAGGTGCCGTGCTTGGTCGGTAGGAGGGCGTTACTGGTAGGGCAACTCGACGTATCGCGCGGCCGCGGGGTTTGGCGGCTGATGGCCTACGGCTGGCAGAGATCCAGGTCGTCCAGCCACAGGCTGCCAGAGCCGCCCGACACATCGACGAACAGAGCGGCGCGGGTGGCGTCGGGGGGCACCCGGTCCGCGGATAGCGTCGCCTCCACCCGGGTCCAGTCCGCCGTGCCCAGGGGGATCCGCCCCGGAGCGTCCACTGTGGGCCAGTCCTGACTCGGCCCGTCACTGTCGGTCCGCGCCAAGCACCACGAGCCCAGCCAGCCCCCCTCGTCGAAGAATGCGAGGCTAAGGGTCGCGAGGCAGCCGGCGAGGCCGTCGGTCCGCACCCATCCCGTGAGGCGCCAGTCCTTGCCCGCCGCGGGCTCCACGTTCCAGTGGACCAGGCGACGGTCGAAGGACCCGTCGAGCCGTAGGCTGCCCGGGGCGG
>JALHDK010000578.1:605-1454 GCA_022838965.1 Actinomycetales bacterium
GGGCGGCGCGGCCGACCTCTCCATCCCACGCGAAGGGACTCTCCCGCTCGGGCGTCCACTCGCCCACATCGCCGAGATCGAAGCCGCCATCGCGGACAAGGTTAGGGGCGCCGGTGGTGATGGGGATCGAGCGCTGGGCGACGTAGGTTCCGAGGAGCCCGAAGGCACCCGGCGGGAAGGTCGCTCGGACCGTCAGCTTCCCGCTCACCCTCGGGGCATGCCGCCAAGCACGGACGCGGAGGGCGCCGCCATCGACGGTAGAGGAGACGGGCAGACCGGCGCTGGGCTCGATCACCACGGCGGCGCCGGCGGGCACGCGGAGGGCCAGATCGCGGGTGTCTCCTGGGTGCAATGAGAGGGGAGCGGTCGGGAGCCTCAGGCCCTGCTCGCACCGGGCGATGGCCCCCATCTGAGCGCTGCCCTCAACGTAGACGGGCCCCCGGGCGAGATCCACGAGCACCTCCCGCGCCGCACCCCGGGCCATCTCGTTCGCGTAGAGGTCGCGTACGATCAGGCTCTCCCCAGGCAGGCAGCCCAGATCCGTGGCGGGCACGGGCTTGCCGGGCTCTCGGCGCTCGTCCCAGACGACGGACATGCCGCCCTCGAAGGAGATCTGGGTCCGGCTCGGCGTCAGCCTCACAGCGCCGAAGGGCTGCCGTCCGTCGAGCTGTCTCGCCACCCCCGCCAGGGCCGCGTAGGAGAGCTTGGGCACGAAGCCCAGGTAGAGCACGCCGATCCCCGCATCCCCCGTCCACTGGTCCTCGTGGGCGGGGTCGCGCGGGTCGTAGGTGCAGAACCAGAAGGCCTTTGCGCCAGGCCCCACCGCCAGCGCCTGGGCATAGAGGGCCG
>JALHDK010000579.1:0-1061 GCA_022838965.1 Actinomycetales bacterium
GCTGAGCCTCAGACTGTCCACCCCGAACCAAGGCCGCCCTCCCAGTGGGCCCGCTTCCGACACGTTGCGCAGCTCGATGGAGTTGTCGCCGGCGCGCAGGACTGAGCCAGGAACGATGAACCGGGCGGGCGTCAGCTCGCGCTCCCCGAAGGGCGCGGGTCCTTCATGCACGACCTCCCCGTTCACCCGGAGCTCCAGAGGAACTGCGCCCCCACTCTCCGCAGGGTACGCGAGACCGCTCGTCTCCACCAGGAGGCGTGCGGGCGGCGGCCCCTCCATCCGGAACCACCCCAGCAGACGGTCCGCGGGGAAGTGCGGGGACGCGTAGGCGTAGTTCCCTCTCAGGGACACCTGCCGACGCTCGGGGAAGATGCGGAGGCCGTGCCCGTAGAGGGGTCCCCCTCCGCCTGCCATTGTGTCCCCCCAGAGAGTCACGAGGTCCAGCTTCCACTGTAGGGCGACGAGCCCGCGCGCTACGCCCGCTGCTTCGAGGGCGTTAGTGGCGCTGGCGTGGCTCGAGCTGAAGCTCGCCGAGGTCGTATCGGCGCGCAGAGACTCGGCCAGGCCAAGGGCCTCCTGGCATGCGGCGCGCGCCTCGTCCGGGCGGTCGCCGTCGATCGCCGCATAGGCTCGGGCCATAGCATCGTAGAGCTGCAGGGTACGGCGGCCGTACAGGAAGGCCGCGGCATCCTCAGCGATGCGGTCCCGGATCCGGTCGGCGAGGGGCTGGGTTTGGACGCTGTCGAGGATGGCTTGACACCGGTCAGCCGCCGCAAGCATCGCTCGCAGCGACGGGCCACCACCTGGGAGGCGCTCGTCGTACTGGAGGTGTGGATCGCTGAAGAGGGGCCGGGCCCCTGAATCCAGCCTCGGCGCTAGCTCGTACTTCAGGGGGGTGACGTTCTCGAGCATCGTCTGTAAGGAGCCGTAGAACCGCGCCATGGCGGGCGCGGCGAGGCCGTAGCGGGCGGCGAGGTAGTCCTCGAAGATGCCCTCGGGATCCGCGTCGTGGTTCCAGAGTTGCCGGGCGAGCTGGTAGTTCGTCAGCGCCCTCGTTCCCC
>JALHDK010000579.1:1077-1923 GCA_022838965.1 Actinomycetales bacterium
CGTGCATGTAGTGGAACAGGCGCGCGCCCAGGCCGTAGTAGTGGGGCACATCCGTGTCCATGGTCCCCCGGAAGACCACCGGCAGGCACTTCGTCCGGGAGACGTTGTAGTACTCCCCGATGCAGAGTTGGCCGCGGTAGTGGCGCTCCGGCGCCGCGGCCCAGCCATCCAGGTGCTCGGAGTAGCGGCGATTCGTCTCGCAGATGGACGCGTCCAGTGGGTGCACATAGCACCGCTGGATGGGGAAGTACGTGGCGATGCACACGCCGTAGTCGAAGTCGTCTGGCAGCGGCCTCGTGGGTGGCTCGATGACATCGGCGTAAGCCAGGAAGAGCAGAGCGATGGGCCGGTTGATGCGGCCCTGTACCCGTGCTTCCGCGATTCCCTCGGCCATCGCGTGCACGACCCGCAGGTTGCGGTCCGTCCAGGAGCCCTGCGCCTGACAGGCTTCACACTCGCACCACGCGCCCCAGTCGAGCATCCATGCGTTGAGCACATCGGCGTCGCGCCACTGCCCCTCGGCGAGGTCGTTCACCAGACCGCGGACAAGCTCGGCTGTGGCGTCCTGGTTCGACGTGCAGTAGTTGGCGCCGAAGTCGCCCCGGATGTCGGGCTTCCGCACACCGTCGATCAGGGCGTACCACTCGGGGTGCGCCTCGGCGTAGCTCAGCACTCCGTCGCCGTTCGCGTCCCCCGCCGACTCGCTCGAAGGCGTGTACGGGTCGTTAGCCGCGTCGTATGGGTAGGGATCGGCCGGGTTGATGTAGAGCGACTGCAGCACATGGCCGCCCGCCTCCATGCGGATGCCCAGCTTGCGCATGAGCGCATGCCCCGACTGCTCAACGC
>JALHDK010000580.1 GCA_022838965.1 Actinomycetales bacterium
AAGGAGCTCACTGACCTCCTCGAGGCACGTGGCCTGCAGGCCCTCTCGGAGGAGGACGCAAGCGACATCCTCGACCACGTCGCGGCGGGTGAGGAGGCGCGCGCCATGGACCTCGTCAGCCAGGCTCGCGAAGGTGTGCCCGATCCCGAGTTGCTGAGCGTGGTCCGACGCATGAGGCGCATCCTGCGGCCCGATGCCAAGGACTATGCGAGCCAGTGCTTCATCGCTACCGCGGCGTGCGGCGCGGTGGACCACCCCAATGTCTCGGCTCTGCGTCTCTTCCGCGACGGTGTTCTGCTCCGGGGCGCGGCGGGACGGCGGGCGGTCGCCGCCTACGTCCACTTCTCCCCGCCGCTCGCCCGCTGGATCGCCCGGAGACCGTTCTGGCGGGCGGCCGTCCGCCTCTTGATCGTCCGCCCGGCGGCGTGGTTCGCACGCCGCGTAACTCCTGGGCCGCAAGGGCCTGAAAGGTGATGCCCCTCATGGGACTCGCGATGACGGCAATCACGCTCGGCACCCTCTCCACGGTGACCCTCGCCCCCATGCCATCGGGCTATGAACTCGCCGTGAGCATTGACGGGACCGAGGGCTCCCTCGAACGGGTCGAAGCCCGGCCTTCGAGCGAGTGGAACCTCGCCGACGGCCGGCTCAACATCACCGCGATCGGGACCCAGGGCGCGGTGCGCTCACCCTTCAGCTACGTGTGATGGGTAGGGACGTCTGCGCGATCTTCGGCTGGTCTGACGACATGCACTACACCTACGTGCACTTCTCCAACTTCACCGACGCGATCCATAACGCCATCTTGAAGGTAGACGGAGCGGATCGCGCCCCCTTGCCGCCGGCCGCCGAGCCCAGGGCGGAGCTGACCGGCGCTGGCTGGCACAGCTTCCGGGTGGAGCGCACCATGGCGGATGGCATGATCCGCGGCTATGTGGACAACAGTGACACCCCGTGCCTCGTCGCTCGCGACCCCGAGCCGTGGGCCGGCAGGGTCGGCTTGGGCTCCTTCGATGACCTCGCCAGCTTCGATGATATCCGACTCTATGTCCGAACCGACCGGACGACTCTCGATGACATCCTCGCCCCTGGGGCCCAGGTGCGGCAGCTGGCCACTGGGTTCGTCTTCACCGAGGGGCCATCGTGGGACGCGCGCGAGGGGCTACTCAAGTTCTCGGACATCCCCTCCAACCGCATCAACACCCTCACTCCCGAGGGCGAGGTCGGGGTCTTCGTGGAGCCCAGCGAGCAGACCAACGGGACCTTCTACGACGCGCGCGATGGCAGCTTGCTGGGCTGTCGCCATTGGGCCCGTGACGTGGTGCGGTATGCGCCGGGTGGCGTGGCCACCGTCCTTGCGGACACTTACCGGGGCGGCAAGTTCAACAGTCCCAACGACTGCGTTCTGACCCCGACGGGGGCCATCTTCTTCACCGACCCCGCCTACGGTCTGGGCGACAGACCCTCGGAGCAGAGCGTCGAGGCCGTCTACCGCCTCGACCCCTCGGGAGAGGTCAGCCGCGTCGCTGCCTCGCTCCTTGACC
>JALHDK010000155.1 GCA_022838965.1 Actinomycetales bacterium
GATCGGCGGCTGGGACTCGGGCCTGGTCGGTCAGCGCGTCGGGTCCCGGGTGCTGTTGTCCATCCCGCCGGAGCACGGCTACGGACACCGTGGCGTCCCGCAGGCCGGCATCCGCGGCGATGACACGCTCGTGTTCGTCGTCGACATCCTCGGCGTCCGCTGAGGGTGCCGGGTCCCGGCGCTGTCCGGGTCCGCCCGGCCCGGCCGTGCCCGCGAAGCGCCGGTGACGCCGTCCGTCCACGGATAACGTGTCCCCCATGAAGGGCGACGAACAGGTCGCCGGCCCCGAACGCGTGGTCCTCGCCGGGTTCCTCGACCACCTGCGCGCGACCCTCGAGGCCAGCGCCCAGGACCTCACCGACGAGGAGGTGCACCGGCGTCACCCCGACCTCGGGATCAGCATGGCCAGCCTGTTCTCCCACCTCGCCTTCCAGGAGGACTACTGGTTCCGGTACGTCTGGTCGGGACTCGATCCTTCAGCCCCGTGGCAGCGTGCCGACTGGGGGCCGGGCGGGGACTGGGACTGGCGCATCGCGGGCGAGCTGAGCGGCGAGGAGCTGCGCGCCCTGTGGCGGGAGGCGGTCGAGCGCTCCCTCCACCAGGAGCTCTGTGGCGATCTCGACGGCGCCGCGGCCCGGCCCGTCGAGGGCGGGCCGGTGTCGCGGCGCTGGGTGATGCTGCACATGATTGAGGAGTACGCCCGGCACTGCGGCCACGCCGACGCGCTGCGGGCGGCGATCGACGACGTCGTCGTGGCCGAGTGGCGCAGCCACGCGTGACGGTCGGCCACGCGGGGACGGTCAGTGGCGTTCGGGGAACGGCACCCCCGTGCGCGCGTGGCACCGGTAGCCGTGCGGGTTCTTCTTCAGGTACTGCTGGTGGTAGCTCTCCGCGTAGTAGAACGGGCCGGCCTCGGATGCCGGGACGACTTCCGTCACGATGTGGCCGAGGCCTGCCTCGCGCAGGGCGTGCTGGTACTCGTCGAGGGTGCGGAGCGCCTCGTTCAGCTGGATGTCGTTGGTGACGAAGATCGCCGACCGGTACTGCGAGCCGATGTCATTGCCCTGGCGGTCGAGGGTGGTGGGATCGTGGGACACCCAGAAGACCTTGAGGAGGTCGTTGACGTCGGTGACGGCGGGGTCGTACGCCACACGCACGGTCTCGGCGTGCCCGGTGGTTCCGGTACACACCAGCTCGTAGCTGGGGTTCGCGACCGTTCCACCCATGTATCCCACGGCCGTGGACACCACGCCGGGGGTCTGCCAGAAGATCTCCTCCGCGCCCCAGAAGCAGCCCATGGCGAAGTAGATGACGTCAAGGTCCTCCTCCGGTCGGGACTCGTTGCCGCGGGTGCGCATCGGCTGGATGGGGGCCATGACCACTCCTGTTCCCTGGGTGACGCATCGAGGAAGTACGCTGCTCAATGATGACTGCTCGATGACCACTTGTGCCACCGTGAGGAACAGCAGAGACATGGCCAGACTTCCTAGATCCCTGCGTGATCGCCTGCCGGTGCGCCAGGGCGCGCAAGCGGCCACGGAGGCCGCCCCTCGTCCCCGGGAGTCCGAGGGGCTGTCGGCCCGCGCCCGCGAGCTGGACGCGCCCCACCTCATCGTTCCCTGGAGCATGCGCGTCTTCGCCGCGTGGTCCTGGCGGTCGCTGGTGATCCTGGCACTCCTGGCCGTGGTGGGCTACGTCGTGGTGCAGCTGAAGCACGTCGTCATCCCGATCCTGCTGGCGGTGATCCTCACGGTCCTGCTGAGCCCGCTGTACGGGTGGCTCGTCCGGGTGCTGCGGTTCCCGCGCGTGATCGCCGCCCTCGTCAGCGTGGTGCTGGTGGTCGTGTTCGTGTCCGGCCTCCTCTCGGTGGCCGGGCGCAGTCTCGTGCGGGGGTTCGAGGACCTGACTGACAAGGCCGCCGCCGGATTCCAGTCACTGCTGGACTGGCTCGCGGAGGGCCCGCTCGGGATCGACCAGGCCCAGATCGACGCCTGGTTCAATCAGCTGTCCCAGACGATCCAGGAGAACATGAGCGTCCTGGCCAATGGCGCCTGGTCCCTCACCTCCTCGCTGGGGAACATCGTGGCCGGTGGTGCGGTGGTGCTGTTCCTGTCCATCTTCTTCCTGATGGACGGGCGGACGATCTGGATCTGGTGCGTCCGGCTGCTTCCCGAGCAGTGGCGCACCCCGGTCCACGAGGCGTCGATCCGGGGTTTCGTGACCCTCCGGGGCTACACGAAGTCCACGATCCTGGTGGCCTTGATCGACGCGGTGGGCATCGGTGTGGGTGCCGCCATCCTGGGGGTGCCGCTCGCGCTGCCGCTGGGCATCCTCGTGTTCATCGGGTCCTTCATCCCGATCGTCGGGGCCTTCCTCACCGGCTCGATCGCAGTGCTCGTCGCCCTCGTCGACAAGGGCTTCGTGACCGCCCTGATCATGCTCGCCGTGGTGCTCGGGGTGCAACAGATCGAGGGCCACGTGCTGCAGCCGCTGATCATGGGGGCGTCGGTCTCCCTGCACCCCGTGGCCGTGGTGCTCGGCGTGGCTGGCGGGACGTACATCGCCGGGATCACCGGAGCCATCTTCACGGTGCCGTTGATGGCGTTCTTCAACACCGTGACCCTCTACCTCTCAGGGCACGACAAGTACCCCCAGCTCGCCACTGCTCCCGTTCGGCCGGGTGGCCCACCGGGCACGCTGCATGAGCAGATCCGGGCCTCCTACGGCTACGCCAGTGCCGCGGAGGATCCCGGTGGCGCGCAGGGTGACATCGCGGGGGTCCCGCCGGCCGCGGGGGTCCGGCCGGCCGGCGGAGAAGCGGCCGGGCCTGCCGTCAGGCCGCCCGGAACGGCGTGACCTCGAGGATCTCGACCGAGAACGTCTTGCCGTTCGGTGCCCGGTACGAGACGGTCTCGCCGGCGCGGCGGCCGTTCAACGCGGCCCCCAGCGGTGACTTCTCCGAGAAGACCTCGATCTCGACGTCGGCGGCGCCTTCGCGGGAGCCGAGCAGGAAGGTCTTCCTCGTGCCGGCGATGACCGCCTTCACCACCATGCCGGGTTCGATGACGCCGTCGTCCGGCGGCGCCTCGCCGATCTTCGCCTCCCGCAGCAGGTTGGTGAGTTGCGCGATCCGCGCCTCCTGCTTGGCCTGCTCCTCGCGCGCAGCGTGGTAGCCGCCGTTCTCCCGCAGGTCTCCCTCCGATCGGGCGGAGTCGATCTTGTCAGCGATCGCTGCCCGCCCCTCAGTCTTCAGGTACTCGAGTTCGGCTGCGAGCCGGTCGTACGCGTCCTGGGTGAGCCAGGTGCCTGATCCTGTCATGGTTCTCCTCCCCTCGCAGGAAGCAATAAGAAACCGGGTCCGTCTGGGGCGAACCCGGGTGTCTGCGAAATGACAAGTTTAGCACAAGGGCCGCTCAGCGATTGATGATGCGGCAGTCCTCCACATCGGCACCGACCGCGCGCTGGATGGTGGCGACCGTCGTCGTCACGGTGGTGAGGTCGGCGGTCACGGGACCGACGGACACCTCCTTCACGCCGACCTCGGTGAGGTTCTCGGTCAGCGCCCGGACGGTGCAGGCGACGGCGGTGCCGGGCGTCGTCACCACGTTGAAGGTGACGACCGCCTCGCTGTCCGAGCGAACATCGAGCGCGACCCCCTGCGCGGTCACGCTCGGGCGGCTGAGGGCCACCGCCTGCCACGCCAGCCACGCCACCGCCAGGACGACGAGCAGGCCCGCGGCGATCCAGACGTTCCGCCGGTCGTTGCCGTGGGCGCCGTAGCGCCGTCGCAGGTACTCCGCCTGGCTGAGCTCGGACATGAGGTCATTGTGGCACCGATTGCCGAGCATGCGGCGGCTGGGGGATCATGGCAGCCGGGCAGGGGATGGCGGACCGGGCTGCGAACGGCGGGCGGATCGGAGAGGGGATCGGATGCGGTTGATGGCGGTGCACGCGCACCCCGATGACGAGGCGTCCAAGGGCGCGGCCACGATGGCCCGCTACGTGGCGGAGGGGCACCGTGTGCGTGTGGTGACGTGCACGGGCGGCGAACGTGGCGACATTCTCAACCCGAAGCTGTCGCCGGAGCTCGTTGACGACCTCGCCCGGGTCCGGAGGGCCGAGATGGCCGAGGCTGCCGCCATCCTCGGTGTGGAGCACGTCTGGCTGGGGTTCGTGGACTCCGGGCTGCCGCAGGGCGATCCGCCGCCGCCCCTGCCGGAAGGGTGCTTCGCCCTGCAGCCCTTTCATGTAACGGTCCCGGCCCTGGTGGCGCAGATCCGCGAGTTCCGTCCCCATGTGCTGGTGACCTACAACGAGCGCGGAGGCTACCCACATCCCGACCACCTCATGACCCACCAGGTGTCGCTGCGGGCAGTGGCCGCGGCCGCTGACCCGGCGGTGGGCCCCGGGGAGCCCTGGGCGGTGCCGAAGGTGTACTACGACGTCACCTTCTCGCGCGCCCGACTGGAGGCCCTGCATGCCGCCCTGCTGGCGCGGGGTGAGGAGTCCCCGTACGAGCAGTGGCTCGCGCGCCGCGACCCGGCGCTGGAGCGGCGGCCCACCGCCAGAATCCATGTGGCGGACTTCTTCCCGCAACGCGATGCGGCGCTGCGCGCCCACGCGACGCAGGTGGATCCGGATGGGTTCTTCTTCCACATCCCCGCCGACCTGGAGCGTGAGGTGTGGCCGGTGGAGGAGTTCGGGCTGGCGCGTTCCCTCGTGGCGACCGCCCCGCTCGAGGATGACCTCTTCGCCGGGATCGAGAAGGAGCCGGAGGTGGGGCTTGAGGAGGACCCGGACGCGGGGATTGCGGGTGACCTGGACGCGGGGATTGCGGGTGACCGACCCTGAACCTGGGGGAGAATGAAGCATGTTCCTCGTGTTCGAGACACCTTCGCCCGCCGCTGACCTGACCAGTGCCTGGGTGGTGTCGCCGGGGATCGAGGGCTTCATCGCGATGGTCCGCCACGTGAGGAAGGCCAACTTCCGCGCAGCGGAGCGCGAGGAGGAACTCTGGGGGCCGCTGCCGGAGGAGGCCAGCGGCAAGCCCGCCGAGCGGGGGAGTCCCACCGCCGAGTGAGGGGGAGTCGCCCCGCCGAGGGGGAGTCGCCCGCCCGAGTGACGGTTGGGCGGTGACCGCCACCATCGGCGTCGTCGCCACCATCATCGGCGTCGTCGCCACCACCATCGACGGCACACCGTTCCGTGCGGCGGCGGCCTCATCAGCCGTTTCCCCACTATTTGGTCGCGGGACGACGTGGGGTGGGGTGTGCCGTCCGTGCGGCGGCGTCCTCATCAGATGTTTCCCCATTGTTGGGGATGATCCTGTGCCCATGAGGCAAACGACCTTCCCCAACAATGGGGAAACGGGCGTTGAGGTGCTGCGGCCCGGTTATCGCCGCGGCTTGTCGCCGGGCGCCAGTCGCGGCAGCCA
>JALHDK010000156.1 GCA_022838965.1 Actinomycetales bacterium
ATGATCGATGCCGTGATGTAGGGCATGATGCCGAGGGCGAACACCGACAACTGGAGCAGGCCACCTCCCGAGAAGAGGTTGACCATGTCCATGATCGAGTTCGAGGATGCGGCAGCGCACTGCTGCACGTTGGCGTAGCTCACCCCGGGCGCGGGAATGAACGCACCCAGCCGGAACAGGGCCATGATCCCCAGGGTGAAGAGCAACTTCCGCCGCAGGTCAGGCGTTCTGAACGCCTGCGCGAATGCACTGAGCAAGGTTCCTCCCGTCGCGACCGGGCCCGTGGCCCGTGGTCAGCCTACCGCGTCCGCCGCAGCCTCCTGCCGCGTGCGCCGTCCACGAAGACGCCTGCCCCCGCCGCGGCGGCGGGGGCAGGCGTCTTTGGCGGACGACTACGGCTGCGCGATGCTGCCGCCGGCCGCCTCAATCTTCTGTCGTGCCGAGTTCGACCACGCGTCGACCTCGATCTCGTAGCGGGCCGTGACATCCCCGGTGCCGAGCACCTTCACGGGGTGCCCCTTGCGCACCGCCCCCTTCTCCACGAGGTCGGCCACCTCGACGCGTCCGCCCTCAGGGAACAGCTCGGCCAGCCGCTCGAGATTGACGACCTGGTACTCCACCCGGAACGGGTTCCGGAAACCGCGGAGCTTCGGCAGCCTCATGTGCAGCGGCATCTGGCCGCCCTCGAAGCGCTCCGGGACCTGGTACCGGGCCTTCGTGCCCTTGGTGCCGCGTCCTGCCGTCTTGCCCTTCGAGCCCTCGCCGCGCCCGACACGGGTCTTCGCGGTCCTGGATCCGGGTGCCGGACGCAGGTGGTGGACCTTCAGCACGTTGACCTTCTCGGACTTCTCTGCCATCACTTCACCTCCTCGACGGTGACCAGGTGTGCCACCGCGCGGATCATGCCGCGCGTGACGTCGTCGTCCGGTCGCTCGACCGTCTGGCCGATGCGCCGGAGTCCGAGTGAGCGCAGCGTCTCACGCTGGTTCTGCTTGCCGCCGATGGCGGACTTCGTCTGGGTGACTCGCAGCATCATGCACCTGCTCCTGCCGTCGCGGCCTCAGCGAGCTTCATGTCCGCCTCATGCCGCGCGCGCTCGTCGGCCTTCGCGCGGGCGCGCAACAGGCCGGCGGGCGCCACACGCTCGAGAGGCAGGCCGCGGCGCGCGGCAACGGCCTCGGGCTGCTCGAGGAGCTTCAGCGCGGCGACCGTGGCGTGGACGATGTTGATCGCGTTGTCCGATCCCATCGACTTGCTCAGGATGTCGTGGATTCCGGCGCACTCCAGCACGGCGCGCACCGGGCCTCCCGCGATGACCCCGGTCCCGGGCGACGCCGGGCGAAGGAACACCACGCCGGCGGCCGCCTCCCCGCGCACCTCGTGCGGGATCGTCCGGCCAATCCTGGGAACCTTGAAGAAGTGCTTCTTCGCCTCCTCGACACCCTTGGCGATCGCCGCGGGCACCTCCTTGGCCTTGCCGTACCCGACACCCACGGTGCCATCGCCGTCGCCGACGACAACCAGAGCCGTGAACGAGAACCGGCGTCCGCCCTTGACGACCTTCGCCACGCGGTTGATCGCGACGACTCTCTCCAGGTACTGGCTCTTCTCCTCGGTGCGGCGCGACGAGCTGTCGCGCCGGGAATCGCGGCGCTCGCTCCGAGACTCGCGCCCCTCGCCTGCGGCCTCCGTGCCGGAGCCGGCCCTGCTTCGCTGCTGTGCAGCCATCAGATCTTCCTCTGCTCTCGTTCGTTGGTTACAGGCTCAGTCCGCCGTCGCGGGCTCCGTCTGCGACGGCGGCCACACGACCGTGGTACTTGTTGCCCCCGCGGTCGAAGACGGCCGTCTCGATGCCCGCGCTCCTGGAGCGCAGCGCGATCAGCTGACCCACCTTGCGGGCCTTCTCCGTCTTGGTGCCATCGGCAGCGCGCATGTCCACCTCGAGGGTCGAGGCGGACACGAGGGTGTGCCCGGTCGAGTCGTCGACAAGCTGCGCGACCATGTGCCGGTTGGACCGGGTGACCACCAGCCGCGGACGGGTGGCGGTCCCCACGATCTTCTTCCTCACGCGGAGGTGGCGCCGGGACCGGCTGATGGCCTTGCCCTTGCCCTTGATGGAAACTGCCATCGTTACCTACCAGCCTTTCCGACCTTGCGCCGGACAACCTCGCCGGCATAGCGAACACCCTTGCCCTTGTAGGGCTCCGGCTTGCGCAGCTTGCGGATGTTGGCCGCGACCTCGCCCACCTGCTGCTTGGAGATTCCGGAAACGGTGAACTTGGTCGGGCCCTGGACCGAGAAGGTGATCCCCTCCGGCGGGCGGATGAGCACCGGGTGCGAGAACCCGAGTGCGAATTCGAGGTCGTTGCCCTTCGCCACCACACGGTACCCGGTGCCGACGATCTCGAGCTTCTTCTCGTAGCCCTGCGTGACGCCGACAACCATGTTGTTGATGAGCGTCCGGGTGAGACCGTGCAGCGAGCGGGACCTGCGCTCGTCGTCGGGGCGACTGACGATCACGGCGCCGGCCTCGTCACGGGACACCGTGATGGGAGCCGGAACGACGTGCGACAGTTCGCCCTTCGGGCCCGTGACGGTCACCGTCTGGCCGTCGATCGTCACGTCGACTCCCGCGGGAACCTGGACCGGGATGCGGCCGATTCGCGACATGCGTTATCTCCTTCCGGTCACCAGATGAAGGCGAGGACTTCCCCGCCCACGCCCTTGTTCTCGGCCTCGCGATCTGTCAGGAGACCAGAGGATGTCGACAGGATCGCGACTCCGAGTCCGCCCAGCACCCTGGGAAGGTTGGTCGACTTCGCGTAGACCCGGAGGCCGGGCTTCGAGATGCGCCGCACCCCGGCGATCGCCCTCTCCTGGTTCGGGCCGAACTTCAGCGTCAGCGTCAGCTCCTTGCCGACCTCAAGGTCCTTGGCGGACCAGCCGGCGATGTACCCCTCCCGCACCAGGATGTCCGCGATCGCTGCCTTGAGCTTGGAGTAGGGCATGGAGACGGACTCATGGTGCGCCGAATTGGCGTTGCGGAGGCGGGTGAGCATGTCCGCGATGGGATCTGTCATTGTCATGTGGGCCTTCGCCCTTCCTCGTCGCGGTTTCCGGGGCCGGACCTGCGACGTAGTTGGTTTACCAGCTGGACTTCGTCACGCCGGGGAGCTGGCCACGCAGGGCCATCTCGCGCAGGCAGACTCGACACAGACCGAACTTCCGGTACACGGAGTGCGGACGACCACACTTCTGGCACCGGGTGTAGGCGCGCACGGCGTACTTGGGCTTGCGGTTCGCCTTGTTGATGAGGGCAGTCTTTGCCAACTCAGTCCTCCTTGAACGGGAAGCCGAGGTGCCGGAGAAGCGCGCGGCCTTCCTCGTCGGTCCTGGCAGTGGTCACGACCGTGATGTCCATGCCGCGGACCCGGTCGATGCGGTCCTGGTCGACCTCGTGGAACATGGACTGCTCGGTGAGGCCGAACGTGTAGTTCCCCTGGCCGTCGAACTGCTTCGCGGAGAGCCCGCGGAAGTCGCGGATGCGGGGCAGCGCGAGCGAGAGAAGCCTGTCGAGGAACTCCCACATCCGGTCGCCACGCAGCGTGACGTGCGCACCGATCGGCATGCCCTCACGCAGCTTGAACTGCGCGATCGACTTGCGGGCCTTCGTGACCTGGGGCTTCTGTCCGGTGATGGCCGCGAGGTCCGAGATGGCCCCCTCGATCAGCTTCGAGTCCCGGGCAGCCTCACCGACGCCCATGTTGACCACGATCTTCGAGAGTCCCGCGACCTGGTTGACGTTCGCGTACTTGAACTCGCGCGTCAGTACGGGAACGATCTCCTCGCGATACCGGACCTTGAGCCGTGGGGTGACCTCGGCCGAGCGCCGGACGCTGGCGGCCGGCTTGTAGGCCGCCGGTCCCGCGCCCGAGGCCGCCGGGCGCGCCGGGGCCTTGGGCATGCCCTTGACGGCCGTGCCCTTCTTGGCGGGTGCCCCCTTCTTGGCGGGTGCGCCCTTCTTCGTCGGTGTCTTCTGTGCAGTCTTGGCCATCAGATGTCCTTACCGGATCGCTTGGCGTACCGGATGCGCACCGTGCGCTGCCGGCCGTTGCGCTCGACAGTCTCCTCGCGGTACCCGACGCGGGTGCCCTTCTTGGTTTCCGGGTCGACGAGCATGACGTTGGAGATGTGGATCGGCGCCTCGACCGTCTCGATGCCGCCGGTGCGCGCGCCTCGCTGGGACTGGCCCACCTTGGTGTGACGCTTCACCCGCTGCACGCCCTCCACCACCACACGGTTGGTCGCGGTGTGGACCTCCAGGACCCGCCCGGTCTTGCCCTTGTCACGACCCGCGATCACGATGACCTGGTCGCCCTTCTTGATCTTTGCCATCAGAGCACCTCCGGTGCGAGCGAGATGATGCGCATGAACTTCTTGTCCCGCAACTCGCGACCCACGGGCCCGAAGATGCGGGTGCCGCGCGGTTCGCCGTCGTTCTTGAGGATCACGGCCGCATTCTCGTCGAAGCGGATGTACGACCCGTCCGGCCGCCTGCGCTCCTTCGTCGTGCGCACGACCACTGCCTTCACGACGTCGCCCTTCTTGACGTTGCCGCCGGGAATGGCGTCCTTGACGGTGGCGACGATGATGTCACCGATACCGGCATAGCGCCGGCCGGAACCGCCGAGCACCCGGATGCAGAGCAGCTCCTTCGCACCCGTGTTGTCGGCGACCTTCAGCCGGGTCTCCTGCTGGATCATTGATTCTCTCCTGTCGTCGTGCCGGTTCTCGGACGGGTCCGAGCCTGGCCGAACTTACGAAGGCTACTTGGCCTTCTCGATGATGGTGACGAGCCGCCAGTGCTTGGTGGCCGAGAGGGGACGGGTCTCCATGATGCGGACCAGGTCTCCCACGCCCGCAATGTTGTTCCGACCTTGCCGTACATCGGGTGGGCCACCCGGTCCTCCAGCTCGACCACGATCGTCTTGTCCATCCTGTCGGAGACGACGTAGCCGGTGCGGGTCTTCCGCTGGTTGCGGGTGGGCGCCGCCTGTGTCTCGTTGCTGGTCACTTCTTCTTCGCTGCCTTCTCGTTGCTCGGTGCCGTCCGGATGCCCAGCTCGCGCTCGCGCACGATCGTGTAGATGCGGGCGATGTCCCTGCGGACCGCCTTCAGTCGCCCGCGATCCTCGAGCTGGCCGGTGGCGTGCGAGAACCGCAGGTTGAACAGCTCGGCCTTGGCCTTGGCCAGCTCGGCTGCGAGCTTCTCGTTGTCCATGGTGTCGAGGTCGTCGGGGAAGAGGCCCTTGGATCCGATGGCCATCACAGGTCACCACCTTCGCGCGTGATGAAGCGGGTCTTCATGGGGAGCTTGTGCATCGCCCGGCTCATGGCCTCACGCGCCAGCGGCTCGGGCACACCACTCAGCTCGAACATGACCCGTCCGGGCTTGACGTTGGCGACCCACCACTCCGGCGAGCCCTTTCCGGAACCCATGCGGGTCTCGGCGGGCTTCTTCGTGAGTGGCCGGTCGGGGAAGATGTTGATCCACACCTTGCCACCACGCTTCACGTGGCGGGTCATCGCGATACGGGCGGCTTCGATCTGCCGGTTGGTGACGTAGGCGGGCTCGAGCGCCTGGATGCCGTAATCGCCGAACGCGATGGTGGTTCCGCCCTTGGCGGCACCCGACCGCTTCGGATGATGCTGCTTCCGGTGCTTCGTACGGCGCGGGATAAGCATTGCTCAGGCCTCCGTTGGGTTCTCTTCGACGGCGGCGGGAGCCTCGGCGGCCTCCGTGCCGTCCTCACGACGGGCTGGACGTTGGGTCGCACCACGGCGCTCGGGACGCCGGCCGCGCGGCGCCGCGTCCGCCTGCTCACGGGCGAACTCCTTCTCGGTGACGTCACCCTTGTAGATCCACACCTTCACGCCGATCCGGCCGAACGTGGTGCGGGCCTCGTGGAAGCCGTAGTCGATGTTCGCACGCAGGGTGTGCAGCGGCACCCGCCCTTCGCGGTAGAACTCGGACCGCGACATCTCGGCGCCGCCGAGGCGGCCCGAGCACTGCACCCGGACACCCTTCGCCCCGGCCCGCTGCGCGGACTGCATCCCCTTGCGCATGGCGCGCCGGAAGGACACGCGCGAGGCGAGCTGCTCGGCGATGCCCTGGGCCACGAGCTGTGCATCGAGTTCCGGGTTCTTCACCTCGAGGATGTTGAGCTGCACCTGCTTCCCGGTCAGCTTCTCGAGCTGTCCCCGCAGCCGGTCCGCTTCGGCCCCCCGCCGCCCGATGACGATGCCGGGCCGGGCGGTGTGCAGGTCGACACGCACGCGGTCGCGCGTGCGCTCGATGTCCACCTTCGCGATGCCCGCGCGGTCGAGGGTGTCGGTCATGAGCTTGCGGATCGCCACGTCCTCACGGACGTAGTCACGGTAGCGCTGGCCCTCCCTGGTGGAGTCCGCGAACCAGCGCGAGCGGTGATCGGTGGTGATGCCGAGTCGGAACCCGGTCGGGTTGACCTTCTGCCCCACTATCGGGTCCTCTCCTTGACGTTCGACTGCTGTGGACGCTCGCCCACGACCACGGTGATGTGGCTCGTGCGCTTCAGGATGCGGCCCGCGCGGCCCTGGGCGCGCGGCCGGAACCGCTTCATGCTCGGCCCCTCGTCGACATAGGCCTGCAGCACGACGAGCTTGTCCTCGTCGAACCGCTGGGAGGCCTGCTCTGCCTTCACGCGAGCGTTCGCGATGGCGCTCTCGAGTACCTTGAGAACGACGTCGGACGCCGCCTGCGGGGCGAATCGCAGCGTGGTGATCGCCTCCTGCGTCCCCTTGCCGCGCACCACATCAACCATGCGACGCGCCTTGCGGGGTGTGAGGCGGACGAAGCGCGCCTGCGCTCTGGCTTCCATCGAATCCTGCCTGTCTCCTCGTGGTCGCCTCAGCGGCGACGCGCCTTCCGGTCGTCCTTGTCGTGGCCACGGTAGGTGCGCGTCGGCGCGAACTCGCCCAGCTTGTGACCCACCATCGACTCGGTGATGAACACCGGCACGTGCTTGCGACCGTCATGCACCGCAAAGGTGTGGCCGAGGAAGTCCGGCGTGATCACCGACCTCCCTTCTCGTTGAGCGCCTCCACCTTCCTGGCGAGGTGCTCATCGACGAAGGGGCCCTTCTTCAGACTGCGTGGCATGTCAACGGCTCCCTATCAGCGCTTCTTGCCGCTGCGGCGGCGGCGAACGATCATCTTGTCGCTGGGCTTGTTGGCCTTGCGTGTACGGCCCTCGGGCTGGCCCCACGGGCTGACCGGGTTGCGGCCACCGGAGGTCTTGCCCTCGCCGCCACCGTGCGGGTGGTCCACGGGGTTCATCGCCACACCGCGGACGGTGGGACGCTTCCCCTTCCAGCGCATCCGTCCGGCCTTGCCCCAGTTGATGTTCGACTGCTCGGCGTTGCCGACCTCACCGATGGAGGCCCGGCACCGGGCGTCGACGTTCCTGATCTCGCCCGAGGGCATGCGCAGCTGGGCGAACCGCCCCTCCTTCGCCACGAGCTGGACGGAGGTTCCGGCGCTGCGCGCGATCTTCGCCCCGCCGCCGGGACGGAGCTCGATGGCGTGGATGACCGTACCGGTGGGGATGTTGCGCAGCGGCAGGTTGTTGCCGGGCTTGATGTCCGCACCGGGACCCGCCTCCACACGGTCACCCTGCTTCAGGTTGTTGGGGGCGATGATGTACCGCTTCTCGCCGTCCGCGTAGTGCAGAAGCGCGATGCGCGCCGTCCGGTTGGGGTCGTACTCGATGTGCGCCACCGTCGCCGGCACACCGTCCTTGTCGTGACGGCGGAAGTCGATCACGCGGTAGGCGCGCTTGTGGCCGCCACCGATGTGGCGGGTGGTGACACGGCCGGACGAGTTGCGGCCACCGGTCTTCGGCAGCGGCCGGACCAGCGACTTCTCCGGCGTCGAGCGGGTGACCTCGGCGAAATCGGCGACCGACGCGCCGCGCCGCCCGGGTGTCGTTGGCTTGTACTTGCGGATGCCCATCAGGAAACCACCTCACCGAAGATGTCAATGGTCTGACCGGCCCGCAGGGTGACGATGGCGCGCTTGGTGTCCTTGCGCTTCCCCAGGCCGTAACGCGTGCGCCGGGTCTTGCCGGAGCGGTTGACCGTGTTGACCGTCTCGACCTTCACCCCGAAGATCGACTCGATCGCATTCTTGATCTCCGTTTTGCTGGTGCGCGGGTCGACGATGAACGTGTACTTGCCCTCGTCGATCAGGTTGTAGCTCTTCTCGGAGACAACCGGGGCCAGGATGATGTCCCGGGGGTTCTTGGCAGGTTCGATCCTCATTACTCCTCCTCGTTCCCTCCGAGGAACGCGTCCAGCGCGCCGGACGTGAACACGACGTCGTCGCTCACGAGGACGTCGTAGGCATTGAGCTGGTCGGCCCACAGCAGGTGCACGGTGGGCACGTTGCGGAGCGAAAGCACGGTGAGTTCGTCGGTGCGCTCCACGACCACGAGGGCCTGCCGGTCGCCGACAATCCGGGTGAGCGCGGCGAGCGCCGACTTCGTCGACGGGGTGTCACCCGTCAGGAATCCGCTCACGACGTGCACCCGGCCCGCGCGCGCGCGGTCCGACAGCGCACCGCGCAGTGCTGCCGCCTTCATCTTCTTCGGGGTGCGCTGCGAGTAGTCGCGGGGCTGCGGACCATGGACGGTGCCGCCGCCGGCGAACTGCGGTGCCCGAATCGAGCCCTGCCGGGCCCGGCCGGTCCCCTTCTGCTTATACGGCTTCTTCCCGCCGCCCGAGACCATCCCTCGCGTCCTCGACGCGTGCGTCCCCTGGCGCGCGGCGGCGAGCTGCGCCGTCACCACCTGGTGGATCAGGGGCACGTTCGTCTCGACGTCGAACACCCCCGCGGGCAGGGTCGCTGTTCCGGACTTCCTGCCCGCCGGGTCGAGGACGTCCACGGTCATTCCCTCGGCCATGGTCAGGCTCCCTTCGCGGCGGTACGGACGACGACGACGCCACCCCGCGGTCCCGGCACGGCGCCGGCCACGAGGAGGAGGCCGTTCTCGGCGTCGACCGCGTGCACGGTCACGTTCTGCACGGTCTTCTGCACGTTCCCCATGCGGCCGGCCATCCGGACACCCTTGAACACGCGCGACGGGGTCGCGCAGGCACCGATGGAGCCGGGCTTCCGGTGGTTGCGGTGAGAACCGTGGGAGGCACCCACCCCGGCGAAGCCGTGGCGCTTCATGACACCGGCGGTGCCCTTGCCCTTCGTCGTCCCGACAACATCGACGGGCTGGCCGGGTTCGAAGACAGACGCGTCGAGCTCCTGCCCGAGCGTGTAGTCGGAGGCGTCCGCGGTGCGGATCTCGGTGATGTGCCGACGCGGGGTGACGCCGGCCTTCTCGAAGTGCCCGCGCAGCGGCTTGGAGACCTTGCGGGGGTCGACCTCACCGTAGGCGAGCTGCACCGCCGCGTACCCATCCTTCTCCGGCGTGCGGACCTGGGTGACGACGTTCGTGCCCACCTGCACGACGGTCACGGGCACGACGCGGCCCGCCTGGTCCCAGACCTGGGTCATTCCGAGCTTCTGGCCGAGCAGCGCCTTCACGCGCTTCCCGGTCCCCTGCTGGGAGAGTGTGGTCATTGCTGGATCCTCACAGCTTGATCTCGATGTTGACGTCAGCGGGCAGGTCGAGCCGCATGAGCGAGTCGACAGCCTTGGGCGTCGGGTCGATGATGTCGATCAGTCGCTTGTGCGTGCGCATTTCGAAGTGCTCGCGGCTGTCCTTGTACTTGTGCGGCGAACGAATCACGCAGTACACGTTCTTCTCCGTCGGCAGCGGCACCGGGCCCACGACCGTTGCGCCGGCGCGCGTCACCGTCTCGACGATCTTGCGCGCCGAGCTGTCGATGACCTCGTGATCGTAGGACTTGAGCCGGATGCGGATCTTTTGTCCCGCCATGGCGTCGTCACCTCTCTTGTACCGCTATCTGCCATTCCCTCCGACCCCCGCACTCGGGTGTGTCGCGCGCTGGCCACACTACTGAGCACAGCGGCTCGCACCGCGAGGGTCGTCGGGTTTGTTGTGGTGGTCCGGAAGGGACCCGCCGCGAGGAACTGCCCCCGGGCAACCGGTTCAGTGTGCCAGATCGGGCCACCCCTGGACAATTCGGGTGGCGGCCCGGTCCGGACAGGCACGCGTGCGCGCACCCTGGACCGGCCCAACGAGTTTAGCAGCGCCGACCGTGGGAAGCGAAGCGGCCCCTGTCCGCCCTGATGTGACACTCCGCACGGCCTCCGCCCCGGACCCGTGCGACGCGGCAGGGCCCCACTCCCGGAGGAATGGGGCCCTGCGATGCGACTGGTCAGGCGAGGATCTTGGTCACACGCCCCGAACCCACGGTGCGGCCGCCCTCGCGGATCGCGAAGCCCAGGCCCTCCTCCATGGCGATCGGCTGGATGAGTTCCACCGTCATCTCGGTGTTGTCACCCGGCATGACCATCTCGGTGCCCTCGGGCAGCTGGATCACACCGGTGACGTCCGTGGTGCGGAAGTAGAACTGCGGACGGTAGTTCGAGTAG
>JALHDK010000581.1:0-639 GCA_022838965.1 Actinomycetales bacterium
TCTGGTCGCGGCCGGCGTCGATACCTCCGCCGGAAACATGGAAGGCAAGGAGGTCCGCTTCGGCGTGCCGTCGTCCGTCGCCTGGGCGGCCCAGACGACAGGCGCCTCGAACGGGTCGGTCAACTCCATGCACGCCAGCTATATGCCGCTGGGCGGGGCGGTGACGATGTTCCTGATGCAGTTGGGCGAGATCCTGCCCGGCGGGATCGGCTCGGGCGTCGCGGTCATGGTGCTGATGGCCATGCTGGCGGTTTTCGTGGCGGGCCTGATGGTCGGCCGCACGCCGGAATACCTGGGCAAGAAGATCGAGGCGCGCGAGATCCAGTTCGCCATGCTGGTGGTGCTGGTCGTGCCTTTGTCGGTGCTGGGCTTCTCGGCTGCCGCAGCGGTCCTGCCCGAGGCGTTGGCCAGCCTTTTGAACAAGGGACCGCATGGCCTGTCCGAAATCCTCTACGCCTATACCTCGGCGACGGGGAACAACGGTTCGGCTTTCGGCGGATTGAGCGCCAATACGCCGTGGTGGAACACCACCCTGGGTCTGGCCATGCTGCTGGGGCGGTTCGTGCCCGCCGTCGCGGTTCTGGCCGTGGCTGGGGCGCTGGTCGCCAAGCCCCGCCTGGCGCCGTCGGTCGGCACCCT
>JALHDK010000581.1:716-1540 GCA_022838965.1 Actinomycetales bacterium
ATCCTCGGCGGCCTGCAGTTCTTCCCCGCACTCTCCCTGGGACCGATCGTGGAGCATTTCGACATGCTCCAGGTCACGGCCCGGTTCTGATCGGATATCCGTCATGACCCAAGTCACGCTCGATCCGTCGAGCTCCCGATCTGCTGCGCCCATCGCGGGCGGCCTGAACGGGGCCATGCTCGGCCGGGCGCTCGGCGACGCCGTCGTCAAGCTGACGCCGTACCCCGCGGACGCGGAGGTGGACGGGCTGGAGGCACTGGCGACGGCGGGCGTCCCGGTGCCCGGCGTCCTCGGCCACGCCGGCGGCACCCTCGTGCTGGAACGCGTGCACGGGCCGGCGGACTGGGAGCTGCTGGGCCGGGCCGTCGCCGGCATGCACCAGGTGGCGGGGGAGAGATACGGGTGGCACCGCGACAACCGGGCGGGCCGGTTCGTGCAGGTGAACGCGTGGTCCGGCCACTGGCCCACCTTCTTCGCCGAGCAGCGCGTGCGGGTGCACCTGGCCGACCCGAGCGTGCCCCCGGACGTGCGGATCCGCCTGGAGCGCGCCTGCGACGGGCCGTTGCAGGAACTGCTGCCCGCTCATCCGACGCCGGCGCTCACACACGGCGACTTCTGGCTCGGCAACACCGTGGAGGGCCGGTGGGTGGTGGACCCGGAGGTCAGCTTCGCGGACCGCGAGCTGGATCTCGCGTACATGCAGATCTCCAAGAAGGACCCGCTGCCGGAGGAGTTCTGGGGCGCCTACCTCGAGGTGCTGCCGTTCCCGGAGGGCTACGAGGAGCGGCGGCGCGTGCTCGAACTGCACCACCGGCTGCTGAACG
>JALHDK010000157.1 GCA_022838965.1 Actinomycetales bacterium
CTCGCCGGTGGTAAAGATGGCGAGCGTTTCCGGGCCAGCGGAGACTGTAAACATACTGGCCTGCCTGAGTCGCCCGGCAGGATAAACGGCGGCAATCGTGTGCCCGTGCCATAGGTGCGTATCCTGCGCCGATTTGATGCTCGTTCCGGCTGTCAATGACAGCAGGGAGAACGGGAAGCCCGACCGGGGCAAGCGAACAGGCACATCCGGCCACGCGATGCCTTACGCGTAAAAAGTAGGCCATGCCTTCCCACTGTCAGCACGTGGGGCCAGCGGCACGGCAGTAAACCGCTGAGCTAGGTGAAGCGAGCAGCATGAGCCGCAAAGTCGAGCAAGATGGCTGCGGACAACCAAAACTGCAACACCGTCGGCAGGTGCCAAAACTTGCTTGCCCGCATGAGAGCGGGCGTGAAGGGGTGTCACGGGCTGAGCGCACAGCTTGTGGCTTCCTCGGTCATAAGTGGCCCGGTTCCCGCGTGGACCAGCCCGCCAAAAGTTAACTGCGTGAAATCCTCAGATCGCTTCTCTAGGCGACGGGGTTGAAAAAGGCACCCTCCGTTGTTGGGCTGCAACTCAACGACGTGCCTAAGCCCGAAGTTGCACCAGCCGTTCGCGGTCACGGCTACGGCGACATACGACCGCCGCCGCCCTGTGTAGGTAACCAGCCCGTCAGGCGCATCAGGCTTAATCGGATTTAACGAATCCGATCCCCAGTTCTTGTTCCGCCCCAGAACCGCTCGGCTAACTTCTGTGCCTCGTCGGTTATCAACGCTGGCTGCTCCTGCCCGTAGGAAGCGATGCCGCGTTTCGATCACACGCTGCCGCTGTGCAGCGGAGTGAAGACAGCAATAACTAGGGGCGGTGTGCCGAGGCACGAGGAACACACACCGCCCAGTTAAGACGACGCACTTTGTACCTGCGTCTTGCGCGGTCGGCCACGAGGCCGATGGCCCGGTTGAACCGGCATCGCGCCATTCTTCCGGCAAACCTCCGCCTTGCGCGAACTGGGAGCTTCCCGGTGGCCAGCCTTGCACCGGCCCAAGCGCACCGCGCTTGGCAGGCGGTACGGCACGATCTTCTCCACGGGCAGCAACAGTTCCTCGCGCCCGGCCACCTTGAACGGCGCTGGCCGCCAAAGAGCGGCCCAGCCGCGTTGGATGGCGAAGACGTATCCGATGGTCTTGTCAGGCAAAACCACGGGCTGACCGCGCCAAGCACGCTTCCCGGCCAACATGCCGGTCCAGATTCGAGCAGCAGGTGGTAGCGGTGGATCATGCCAACGCCGCATGGCCATCGCGGCCCCGGCCTCGGTCGCCTCGAAGGCATCGTGCGCCTCGGCTTCGAGCCTGCGAATGTCGTCCGGTGTCATGGGCGCATGTGCGCTTTTGGTTTTTCCCGGTGCCCCGGCTGGGGTGTTCTTGGGTTACGGGCAGTTTTCCATTTGAGTTGCCGCTGTTTATCGCAAATCAGCCGGTCAGACCCGGAAGGTTCGCGTGCGCGGGCCGCCGGATTGAAAAGCGGGCCAGTCGCCGACAGTTGGGTCCGGCGCGGGCGGCAGGTTCCGTAGCGGCTTCGGTGGTGTTGTAGGGGCCGGGGTAGGCGGCTTTCCCGGCTTGCGCAGGCGCACGTGGGCTTTACCCTCGCGCTCGATGCGCCCGGCGCGGAGCAGGCCGCGTAGGCGGCACAGGAGCCGGGCCACCAGCATCCAGAGGTACCTGCTCGGGACGGCCCCGAGCACGTCGATCTGAGACGAGGAACAGTCCCGTGGACACTAGCCAGGGGTTGTGTCAACGACGGCTGAAAGTGGACCCCGGAATCTCGCCCCGACCAGGAAGCCGCACTCGCCCGCGCCGTCGTCCTGGCCTACGACCTCGACCTCCCGCTGCTCGAGTTCGCTACCGGGCCATTCCGAGGAAGGTCAGCAGGAGTCGCTCCAACTCGACCATCTGCTGGCTCGATAGCCGCCCAATCCGGTCCTGAACGTTGCTGCGCCTCACGGTGGTCAACTTGTCCACCATCACGTCACTGTCGTGAGTCAACCCGGCCACGCCGCCTGCAGGCACCCGCAGGCGCAGCAGAGGAGCATCCGTCAACGTCGTCGTCAGCGGCGCGACCGTGACCGACTCGGTCAGGTCGAACAGGTCGTCCTGGACGATGACGGCGGGTCGAGGCCTGGACGCGTAGACCCCGCCGGCTACCGTCCACACCTCCCCGCGCCTCACTCCTCATCCCAGTCGACAGACACGGCCTCGATGAAGTCCTGGTCATCAGTACGGCGGTCGACCCGGGCGACGAGAGCAGCTTGGCGACGTGCCTCACGGGCGAACTGCTCGGTCCGCACGTCCGGCACCCACACCTGGACGGGTCTATAGCCCCGCGCCCTCATCCGGTTGCGATACTCGCCCACACGATCTCTCACAGCCACACCCGCATGTTACATGTAACGAACCTGCTGAGCCAGAGCCTGAGGGCGCCACCCCACGCCGCCAACGCATACCACGGGGCTAGTTGAGGACGTGCACTTCTGCTCCGCGCGGCATCAGGGACCGAGGCCCTCAGTTTGGTGGTGTCGAGAGTCACCCCCTCATGCACGTCGCGCCTCCGTGGCAAGATGGAAGAGCAAACCGATCCACAGGCCGCGTGGGCGCGCGCCTGTCCACAGGTGGATGGGGCACCGGAGCACACACCGCGGGGGTTGTATGACGTCGACGTCGGAGAGGTGGGTGAGCCTCGGCGAGCCTGCGTCGGCGGCGGAGGCGGCGGCCTTGCAGGCGTTCCGGCGTCTGCTCCCGGACGACGGCGTCACGCGGGCGTGGGCGAACCTCACCTTCCTGGACACGAGCGGCCGCTCGGCCGAGGTGGATGTGCTGCTGTTGTCCCCGGTCGGGTTGTACGTGGTGGAGTTGAAGGGCTGGCACGGCACCATCAGCGGGGATCAGCAGAACTGGCAGGTGCAGTTCGCGGACCATCTTCCGCCCCGCTTCGAGCGCAATCCGTATCTCCTGGCGGACGGGAAGGCGAAGCGGCTGGCGGGCCTGTTGAAGCAGACCGCTCCCCGGGGCCACCAGGATGTGGTGCCGTTCGTGCAGGCCGTGGTGGTGCTCCACGGCCGGGACGCCCTGGTCGAGCTGGACGGGCTCGCCGCGTCCCACGTGCTGGCGCTGGATGGGTACAACGTGCGCGGCCTGCCGCCCGAGCGCACCCTGTCCCGCTTCCTGGCCACCCCGCCGGTGAACCCGCGCCATCAGATCACCCCCCGGCAGGCGGAGCAGCTCGCCGCGCTGATCGCGGCGGCGGGGTTCGTCCCCACCCCCAAGATGCGCATGGTGGGGCGTTACCGGCTCACCAGCGCGGAGCCGATCGCCACGGGGAAGGGCTGGCAGGATCATCTGGCCGCGCACCCGGACGTGCCGGGTCTCACGCGGCGGGTCCGGCTGTTCGATCTCCCGCAGGGGGCCTCCCGCTCGGACCGTGAGGAGCTGGAGCGGCTCGCGCAGCGGGAGTTCTCCCTCACGCGGGGTATCCGGCACGCGGGCATCGAGGCGCCGGTCGATTTCGTGCGCACGGATGCCGCTCCAGCGTTGATCTTCGAGCACGACGAGCGGGCCCTCCCCCTGGACGCGTACCTGAACGCGCACGCGGCCACGTTGTCGTTCACGTCCCGGTTGGCGCTGATCCGCCAGATCGCGGAGGTGGTGGCGTACGCGCATTCCCGCCGGCTGACGCACCGGGCGCTGGCGCCGGACCGGGTGCGGATCACAACGGTGGACGGCGCCCCGCAGGTGCGGATCCGGGACTGGATGACGGGCCGGCGGACGGAGGCGTCCTCCCACCAGCCCACCCTGACGGTGTTGTCCGCCGGGACGGGGGATGTCGCGGGTCTGCTGGACTTCACGCAGTGGGCGTATCTCGCGCCGGAGACGCTGCGTGGCGCGTCGGATCCGCCTCCGATCCCGCTGGACGTGTACGGGGTGGGTGCCCTCGCCTATCTCATCGTGACGGGGCAGCCGCCGGCGAAGGACATGGCGGAGCTGCAGGACCGCGTCCTGACCGGCCAGCCGCTGGACGCCGCCGCGATCCGTCCGGACCTTCCGGAGCCGCTGGTCCAGCTCGTGCGGGCCGCGACCAGCCCGAACGAGCTGGACCGCCCGGCCACGGTGGCCGAGTTCCTGGACCGGCTGGCCGAGGTGGAGGCGTCCACCCGGGCCGTCACGGTGGCCGCCCCCACGGATCCGCTCGAGGCGGTGCGGGGGACGCGTCTGGCGGACCGTTTCGAGGTCCGCGCGCGCCGTGGCCGCGGGTCCACGGGCACGGCGCTGCTGGTGGACGACGAGGTGGGGGACCACGAGGGCGTGGTGTTGAAGATCGCCCGGGACGATGCGGCCGCGGCCCGCCTCGACGCGGAGGCCGCCGTCCTGGCCACCCTGGACCACCCCCGCATCGTGCAGCTCCTGGAAGGCCCGCTGGACGTGGACGGCCGCCGCGCCATCCTGCTGTCCGACGCCGGCCGGAAGACCCTGGCGGACCGGCTCGCCTCGGAGGGGCGGGCCACGATCGAGCAGCTGGAGAACTTCGGCCGCGACCTGCTGGAGGCGGTGGCCTACCTGGAGACCGCGGGCGTGTTCCACCGGGACATCAAGCCCACCAACCTGGGGGACGCCCCGGACCGGGGCACCCGCAAGCCCCGGCTCACCCTGTTCGATTTCTCGCTGGCCCCGGAGCCGGTGGAGCGGCTGGGCTCGGGCACGCCCGGCTACCTGGACCCGTTCCTGGGTACCGGCCGGCGCCGCCAGTATGACCGGGCCGCGGAGTTGTACGCCGCCGCGGTGACGTTGTTCGAGATGGCCAAGGGCGAGTTGCCGGTGCTGCCCACCATGTTCGATCCGGCGGTGGGGGAGCAGTTGACGGCGTTCTTCACCCGGGCGTTGCACCCGGACGCGGCGCAGCGGTACTCGAATGCCGCGGACCTGGGCCGGGCGTGGGCGGGCGTGTTCGCGCACCTCGACCGTGCTCCCGGGGCGGGCGACGACGGCGAGTCGGATGCCGCCCGCGCCGCGCGGGACGCGCAGGCCGCCACCGCCACGCTCACGACGCCGCTGGCGGAGTCGGGGCTCTCGCCACGGGTGTTGTCCGCGTTGGCGGCGCGGGAGGACGTGGCGACGGTGGGGGAGCTGATCGCGATCCCTGCGACCCGGCGGAACTCGATCCCCGGGCTGGGGGAGCGGTACCGGCGCGAGCTGGCGGCCCGGGTGCAGGAGTGGCGCGCGGCGCTGCTGCCGGGGACCACGATCCAGCCGGCCGAGGAGCTGCCGGAGGGGCAGCTCGGGGTGGAGCGCATCGCGGAGGGGCTGATCCCGCGCCGCAGCCCGGCCAACACGGTGGAGGTGGAGGCCCTGGGCGTGCTGTTGGGGCTGGAGCGGTCGCCGTCGGTGTGGCCCACGGTCCAGGAGGTGGCCGCCGCGGTCCGGGCGCCGCGGGGGGAAGTGGAGCGCGCGCTGGAGAACGCGACCCGCCGGTGGGTCAAGGGCAGGCGCCTGGCGGCCACCGAGGAGCTGCTCCTCGAGGTGCTACGGTCCCGCCAGGGGGTCGCGGAGCGTTGGGGTCCACGGTGGAGGGGGAGGACCGGTACCGGGTGGCGGCGGGGGTGGTGCGCGCCGTCGTCGAGGTGGACGCGCGGCGGGATCAGCCGCGGCTGGTGGTCCGCCGTGTGGCCGACGGCGCGGCCCTGCGTGCCGTGGTGGTCGCGGCCACGGATCCGGGGGTGGTGCTGCACGGCGACACGGCCCTCGACCTCGTGCAGGCGCTCGCGGCGGCGGCGGACGGGCTGGTCGCGGAGCGGTCGCTGGTGCCGCAGGCGCACGCGGTGACGGTGCTGCGGGAGACGCTGCACCGGGCGCGGGCGGAGGCGGTGTCCGCGGCCCTCGACGACGACCGGCTGCTGCGTCTCGCGGCGGCGGGCGCCCTCCGGGCGAGGGTGTCGTCGCGGGGGGAGCTGTACCCGCGTGACCTGCCGGGCACGGAGGCGGTGCTACTGGCGCTGCGCGGCTCGACCGCCCGGATGCTCACCCGCGAGCGGGCGCGGGCCCGGGTGACGGGCCGGTTCCCCGCGGTGGTGGGCGTGCCGGACGGGCCGGCGTTCGTGGAGCTGGTGGAGCAGGCGCTGCCGGCGCTGAAGTGGGACGGGGAGCGGTTCACGCAGGTGGATCTGACCGCGGGGGCGTCGGTGACGTCGCCGACGGTCACGGACCTGCACACCGTCAACGTCCCGTCCGCGGACCGGATGCTGCGGGCCTCGCTGCGGACCCGTTCGGCGCTCACCCTGGCGGTGAGCCCGGGGCGCTACCTGGACACGGCGGCGGCGCTGGCCGAGCGGTACGGGGTGAGGGTGGTGGATGGTGCGGCGCTGGTGGTCGCCGCGTTGCGGGAGGGGGCGGCGGCCCACGGGGCGGAGTGGGACGCGGTGACCGGCCTGGACGCCCACCCGGAGCGGGAGGACCTGTTCGGGATCCTGCGGGGTCTGGCGCGCGAGGTGGTGCCGCCCCGGTGGGAGGAGATCGCGGCCCGGCCCGAGCCGTTGCTGGTCGTCAACGCGGGCCCGCTCGCCCGGTACGGGCTGACGGACCTGCTCGCCCGGTTCTTCGACCTCGCACGGCCGCGTCCGGCAGCGCGGTGGCTGCTGGTGGCCCGCCGGCCGGCCGACGCGGTGCCCACCCTGGACGGCTATCCGGCGCCGCTCGGCCCGGACGGGTGGGTGGACGTGCCGGTGGGCCTGACCGAGATGAAGGGGATCGCATGATCAACTCCACGGCCCTGCTCGCGGACCTGAAGGCCCAACTGAAGGCGCTGACCGCGGATCTGCGGGCCCAGGCGGAGGATCCGGGCCAGCGGTGGTCGCGGGAGCTGCGCGCCCAGTTCGCGGAGGCGACGGCGGCGGAGCGGACCGGGCTGTCGTGGCCGGAGTGGCGCGACGGCGAGGTGGACCAGGCTGCGGTGGCGTGGCTGGTGACCTGCGCTTTTGTGCGGTTCTGCGAGGACAATCACCTCCTCGACGGCGCCCGTGACGGCTCGGGCCGGCTGGTGGCGGTGCCGTGGCTGGCCGGGCCCGGGGAGCGGTTGGCGCGGGCGGCGGAGAACGAGGAGGCGTTCTACCGTTCGCGGCCGACGGCGAACTCGCGGGACTGGTTGCAGCAGGCGTTCGGGGTGCTCGCGGATCTGCCGGCGGGCCGGTTGCTGGTGGACCGGCAGCACAATCCGGTGTGGTCGGCGCTGATCAGCGCGGAGGCCGCGCAGCGGCTGGTGGAGTTCTGGCGGCGTACGGATGCGGCCGGGGCGCTGGTGCACGACTTCACCGATCCGGACCTGGGGACCCGGTTCCTCGGGGACCTGTACCAGGAGCTGTCCGAGTTCGCGCAGAAGAAGTACGCGCTGTTGCAGACCCCGGTGTTCGTGGAGGAACTGATCCTCGACCTGACCCTGACCCCCGCAATCGAGGAGTTCGGGCTGGAGGGGCTGAAGCTCATCGACCCCACCTGCGGGTCCGGGCACTTCCTGCTGGGCGCGTTCGCCCGGCTGGATGAGCTGTGGCGGGTCCACGCCCCGGGGTTGGAGGACCGCGCCCGGGTCCAGCGTGCCCTGGACTCGATTCACGGGGTGGATCTGAACCCGTTCGCGGTGGCGATCGCCCGGTTCCGGCTCACGGTCGCCGCCCTGCAGGCGTCGGGGGAGCCCTCGCTGGTGACGGCGCCGGCGTACGACTACCACCTCGCGATCGGGGATTCCCTGCTCGCCGCCCAGGGCCGGCAGGCCGAGTTCTCCTTCGACGACGCCGAGCCCTTCGCCTACACGGCGGAGGACGTGGCCGAGTACCGGGACATCCTCGCCGAGGGCCGGTATCATGTGGTGGTTGGCAACCCGCCGTACATCACGGTGAAGGACAAGGCACTCAACCAGCAGTACCGGGCCGCGTACTCCACCTGTCACCGGCAATACGCCCTCTCGGTCCCGTTCATGGAGCTGTTCTTCCGCCTCGCACAGAGGGCGTTGCCGTCCGGTGGGGCGGGGTTTGTCGGGCAGATCACCTCCAACTCGTTCATGAAGCGCGAGTTCGGCACCAAGGTCATCGAGAACCTGCTCTCCGGCGCCGACTACGCCAACCCCGTGGAC
>JALHDK010000158.1 GCA_022838965.1 Actinomycetales bacterium
GTACGCGAAACTGGTGGACCGGACGCGCTACTGGGGCCAGCAGATGCTGCTCTTCGGGATGCATGTCCACGTGGGCATCGAGGAGCAGCGCAAGGTCATCCCCATCCTCAACGCGCTGATGACCCGCCACGCCCACCTGCAGGCGCTGTCGTCCTCCTCCCCCTTCTGGTCGAACCGGGACACCGGGTACGCGTCCAACCGGGCGATGATGTTCCAGCAACTCCCGACCGCCGGCCTGCCGCACCAGTTCGAGGACTGGTCCGGCCTCGAGCGGTACCACTCGGACATGCTCACCACCGGGGTGATCGACGACTTCTCGGAGGTGCGGTGGGACATCCGGCCATCACCGAAGCTGGGAACGATCGAGGTGCGGACCTGTGACGCGCCGACCAACATCACCGAGCTGAAGGCGCTCGCCGCGCTCACGCACTGCCTTGTCGAGCACCATTCCCGCCAGTTCGACGCCGGGGCGCCACTCCCGCGCATGCCGCAGTACTTCATCGCGGAGAACAAGTGGCGCGCGGCACGCTACGGCATGGACGCCATCCTCATCCTCGACAAGGACGCGAACGAGGAGCTCGTCACGGTCACGGTGGCGCGCATGCTGGACGAGCTGGCTCCCGTGGCGGAGGACCTCGGGTGTGCCGAGGAGCTTCAGCTGGTTCACGTGATCCTGGAGCGTGGCGCGTCCTACCAGCGCCAGCACCGCGCGTACGTGGAGGGCGGCCGGTCCATGGAGGCGGTGGTCCGGCAGCTGGTGGCCGAGATGAGGCTCGGAGAGCCCCTCTGACCGTCAGACGTGCGTCTGGTGGAGCGGCATCCCCGAGTCGTTCGGAAACTCCAGCCCGGACGGAGGAACTCCCGCCCGCACCAGGGCCGAGCCGAGTGCCGCGATCATCGCGCCGTTGTCGGTGCAGAAGCGGATGGGAGGGATGCGCACCTCCACGCCGTACTCGGCCGCCCGCTCGTGGGCGAGCTCGCGCAGTCGCGAGTTCGCCGAGAAACCGCCCCCGATCACGAGAGTGCGGCTTCCGAGGTGCTCGCACGCCTCGAACGCCTTCCGGGTCAGCACGTCGTTCACGGCCTCGGAGAACGAGGCGGCGATGTCCTCCCTGGGCAGAGCGACACCGTCATCCTGCAGCGACTCGATGTACCGGGCGACCGCCGTCTTGAGTCCCGAGAAGGAGAAGTCGTACCGGTGACGCTCCTTGTCCCGGCCGGTCGTCAGGCCCCGCGGGAAGCGGATCGCGTCGCGATCACCCAGCCGGGACAACCGGTCGATGTGGGGACCGCCGGGGTAGGGCAGGTCAAGCAGCCGGCCCACCTTGTCGAAGGCCTCGCCGGCAGCGTCGTCCAGCGTGGAACCCAGTTCCGTGACGCCGGTGGCGATGTCGGTGACCGAGAGCAGGGAGGTGTGGCCCCCGGAGACCACGAGCGCGATGAACGACTCCGGGAACGGCCCGTTCACCAGCTCGTCCACGGCCACGTGTCCGATGATGTGGTTCACGCCGTGGATGGGCTTCCCCAGGGCCACCGCGAGCGCCTTCGCGGCGGCCGTGCCGACCGTGAGGGAGCCGATCAGCCCCGGCCCGGCCGCCACCGCGATGGCGTCGACGTCGTCGAGTGTCACCTCCGCGGCGTCGAGCGCCGCCTGAAGCGTCGGGGCGAACGCCTCGAGGTGCGCCCGTGAGGCGATCTCGGGGACGATGCCGCCGTAGCGCGCGTAGGCGTCCATCGAGGTCGCCGTGACGTCGGCGAGCAGCGTTCGCCCGCGCACGAGGGCGATACCCGTCTCGTCGCAGGTGGTCTCGATTCCGAGAACCAGGGGCTCAGGCACAGGGAGATTCTACGTCGGCCCGCGGAACCGCCCGGGGCGTGGACGGGCCGGAGGGCGGGCCTCAGCGGCCCCGCCGCCACGAGCGTGACAGATCCCGGTTGAGCTGGCTGATGACGTCGAGGGGAATCTCCTTCGGGCAGACGGCCGCGCACTCGCCGACGTTCTGGCACCCGCCGAAGCCCTCCGCGTCGTGCTGGTTCAGCATGCTCACCACACGGGCGTCCCGTTCGGGTTGCCCCTGCGGCAGCATCCCCAGGTGGGTGATCTTGGCGGCGGTGAACAGCATGGCCGACGCGTTGGGGCAGGCGGCCACACACGCACCGCAGCCGATGCAGGCCGCCGCCTCGAAGGCACGGTCGGCGTCCGGCTTGGGGACGGGTGTCGAGTGGGCGTCCGGTGCGGCGCCGGTGTTCACCGAGATGTATCCGCCCGCCTCGATGATGCGGTCGAGCGCGCCGCGATCCACCACGAGATCCTTGATGATCGGGAACGCACGCGCCCGCCAGGGCTCGACCGTGATGGTGTCGCCGTCCCGGAAGCTGCGCATGTGCAACTGGCAGGTGGTGGTGCGTTCCGGGCCGTGGGCAACCCCGTTGATCACCAGGCCGCACATGCCGCAGATGCCCTCGCGGCAGTCAGAGTCGAACGCCACCGGCTCCTCGCCCCGGGCGAACAGTTCCTCGTTGAGGACGTCGAGCATCTCCAGGAACGACATGTGGTCGGAGAGACCCACGAGCTGGTAGGAGACCATCCGGCCCGGCGCGGCCGGCCCGGACTGGCGCCACACGTTGAGCGTGATCTTCACTTGTAACTCCGCTGCTTCATCTCGACGTACTCGAACACGAGATCCTCCTTGTGGAGGATGGGCGGTGCCCCCGTGCCGGTGAACTCCCATGCGGCCACGTAGGCGAACTCGTCGTCATGTCGCAGGGCCTCGCCGTCCTCGGTCTGGGACTCCGCCCGGAAGTGTCCGCCGCAGGACTCGCGCCGGTGGAGCGCGTCGATGCACATCAGTTCACCCAGCTCGAGGAAGTCGGCCAGGCGGCCGGCCCGCTCCAGTTCCTGGTTGAGGTCGGTGGCCTTGCTCACGATCTTCACATCGCGCCAGAACTCGTCACGCAGGGCGCGGATCTCGGTAATCGCCTCCCGCAGTCCGGTCTCGGTCCGTTCCATGCCGCACTTCTCCCACATGATGTGGCCGAGGCGCTTGTGGAAGTGGTCCACGGAGTGGGAGCCATCGATGGAGAGGAGGGTGTCCACACGCTCCTGCACCGCGTTCCGCGCTCCGGCAACCTCCGGATGGTCGGGAGACAGCTTCGGGAAGGGCCCGTCGGCGAGGTAGTTCGAGATGGTGCCCGGGAGGACGTAGTACCCGTCCGCCAGGCCCTGCATGAGCGCTGACGCACCGAGCCGGTTCGCCCCGTGGTCGGAGAAGTTCGCCTCACCGGTCACGAAGAGCCCCGGGATGGTGGACTGCAGGTCGTAGTCCACCCAGATGCCACCCATCGTGTAGTGCACCGCCGGGAAGATCCGCATCGGCACCTCGTAGGGGTCCTCCCCCGTGATGCGCTGGTACATGTCGAAGAGGTTGCCGTACTTCTCGGAGATCGCCGCCCTGCCCAGCCGGGAGATGGCATCCGCGAAGTCGAGGTACACGCCGTATCCTCCCGGACCGACGCCACGGCCCTCGTCGCACACCTGCTTCGCCGCTCGCGAGGCGATGTCCCGGGGGACGAGATTGCCGAAGGCCGGGTACTTGCGCTCCAGGTAGTAGTCACGCCGTTCCTCGGGGATGGAACGCGGGTCCTTGCCGCAGTCGCTCGCGTCCTTCGGCACCCAGATCCGCCCGTCGTTCCGCAGTGACTCGCTCATCAGGGTGAGCTTGGACTGGTAGTCGCCGGACACCGGGATGCAGGTCGGGTGGATCTGCGTGAAGCACGGGTTCCCGAAGTAGGCCCCCTTGCGATAGGCACGCCATACCGCCGTCGCGTTGCATCCCATCGCATTCGTCGAGAGGAAGAAGACGTTGCCGTAGCCCCCGGTCGCGAGGACGACGGCGTCCGCCAGGTGCGTCTCGATCTCACCCGTGACCATGTCCCGGGCGACGATGCCGCGGGCGCGCCCGTCGGCGACGATCAGGTCGAGCATCTCGTGCCGGGTGTACATGGCCACGGTCTTCTCGGCGATCTGCCGCTGCAGGGCCTGGTAGGCGCCGATGAGCAGCTGCTGTCCGGTCTGGCCGCGGGCGTAGAACGTGCGGGAGACCTGGACGCCACCGAAGGACCGGTTGTCGAGCATGCCGCCGTACTCGCGCGCGAACGGCACACCCTGGGCGACACACTGGTCGATGATGGCCGCCGAGACCTCGGCGAGTCGGTAGACGTTGGACTCGCGCGCCCGGAAGTCGCCGCCCTTCACCGTGTCGTAGAACAGCCGGTACGTGGAGTCGTTGTCGTTCTTGTAGTTCTTGGCGGCGTTGATGCCGCCCTGCGCCGCGATCGAGTGGGCGCGCCGCGGCGAGTCCTGGTAGCAGAAGGCCTTGACGTTGTAGCCGGCCTCCCCCAGCGTGGCGGCTGCTGCCCCGCCGGCGAGCCCGGTCCCGACCACGATGATGCTGAGCTTGCGCCGGTTCGCCGGGTTGACGAGCCTGACCTGGAACTTGCGGGTGGACCACCGCTCGGAGATCGGGCCCGAGGGTGCGACCGTGTCGGCGATCTTCGCACCCTCGGTGTAGAGGCCGTCGATGAGTGTGTCGGTCATGGGGTGCGCCTCAGTTGATGAAGTCGAGCAGGATGGCGGTGGGCGGCAGCATGAAGCCGATCACCAGAAGGGCGGCGACGGCCACAGCGATGATGTTGATCGCCATCTCGCGCCGCTGCTTGTTGGCACCGAACGTGGCGAGCGCGGACCACACTCCGTGGCGCACGTGGAAGGCGAGGGTGACCATCACGGTCAGGTAGGCGAGCCAGACCCACCAGTGCTCGAAGGACACGAGTAGTCGCCGCCGATCTCGATGGTCAGCGTGGTGAAGTGCAGGAGGTGGAAGAGGACGAACGAGAGGATGATCACGCCGCCCCACCGCATGGTGCGCACCGCGTAGGACGTCGCGAGGGAGCGCTTCGCCACGTAGCGCGACCCGCGGGCCAGCCGTGCCCGGTTCCACAGGGAAAACGCGGAGTAGGCGTGGACCGCGACCGAAACGGCGAGCACCACCCGGAGGATCCAGAGCAGGCCGTTGCGCGGCAGGATCGGCTCGCCGAACTCGCGCAGGTGCTCGGCGTACCCGTTGTAGGCCTCGGGACCGCCGAACATCTTGAGGTTGCCGTACATGTGCATCAGCACGAACAGAACGAAGATCACACCCGTGAGCGCCATGAGCACCTTCATGGCGACCGTCGTCTCACGAGCCCTGGTGTTGCGCGTCAGTGTTGTCTGGGCCACAGGGCGATCATAGGGGCTATTCGCATTTGACCGTGGTGCCTTGGCTGGTCAACGGTGTTGCCGCGCCCGGTGGGCGCTGCGGAGCAGGATACGGGCTTGATAGTGCTCGTTGTTGCGGTAGCCGCGCCCGGTCCGTTTGATGTGCTTGATGGCGGTGTTCGCTGCTTCGGTACGTGCGTTGGTGACCCGGCTGGTGATGAACACCTCCACGGCGGGCCACCAGGCGCACAGGGTGTCCCAGAGCCGGCTGGTTTCGTCGGTGTCGGCGGCGTTGATCCAGCCCTCAAGGCGGGTCTTGGCGGCTTGGGCCTCGTCGATGGTGTGGCTGGCGAGGATGAGTCGGAGGCCTTCCTTGACGCCCCAGGCGGCGCCGAGTTCGCCGGTGGGGTCGTCGCTGGTGAGCACCTCTTCGAGTCGGTGGCGGGCTCGCGTCGAGAGGGTGTCGTAGCCGCGGAGCAAGAGGGTGCGGTGGGCCCAGGCCGGGTCGATCTTGCGGCCCCTGCGTTGGTGGTGGTGCTGGGCGAGGCGTTGCCGCACGCGGGTGAGGCACAGGTTCGCCAGTTGGACCAGGTGGAACGGATCAACAGCGATCTTGGCGTGCGGGAGGCTGGTGGTGATCGCCTTCTTGAACGCCGCGGAAGGGTCGATGGCCACGATCTGGATCCGGTCCCGCCAGGCTTGGCTGCGGGCCTTCAGCCAGCCCTTGACGGCGGCGCTGTCACGGCCGTCGACGACCCCGAGCACCTGCCCGGAAGCAGCGTTGACCAGGGTGGTCATCCACGGCTCGACCCGCCGCCAGGCGTTGGTGTCAGGGTCCCGGAACCAGCGGACCCGCCGGTAGCGGTGCTCGTCGATGCCCAGGTGCTTCACGTGCAGCGTGAATCGGCCTGGGTTTCGTTCCGTTCTTGAAGCAAGGATGGAACACGATGAACCAGAAGTACTCTCCCGAGATGCGCGAGCGCGCGCTGCGGATGC
>JALHDK010000159.1 GCA_022838965.1 Actinomycetales bacterium
TCCTGCACGGCGCCTATGCCTGCCTGCACGCGCATGGCGACGAGCACCTGCGCGCCACGACCGCCAGACCGTGGCGGGTCGTCGTGTGGAATGACCCCGTCAACCTCATGACGTATGTCACCTGGGTCTTCGAGAAGCACTTCGGCTACACCCACGAGAGGGCGAGCGCACTCATGATGCAGGTGCACACGCAGGGACGGGCGGTGGTCACGTCCGGCGGCCGCGAGCAGATGGAGCGGGACGTCGCTGCGATGCACGGCTTCGGCTTGCTGGCGACGCTCGAGCGTGACGAGGCCTGAATGTTCGCATTCACGGTGACCCCCGCCGGCTACGTCTCGCGGATCGACGAGGAGGAGTGCGCGATCCTCCTCCGGCTCGTGCAGGACGTCGCCGCGCTCCTGCGCCGGCTCCCGGGCGGGCCGGGACAGCCCGTCGATTCCCGGGATCCCATCGCCCACCTCGATTTCGACCCGGACTCCGTGCGTGCCGCCGCGGTCACCAACATCTCCGATCCCGCCCTGAGCCGCCTGTTCCCGCCCATGTCCACGACCGACCCTGACCTGGCGGAGGAGATGCGCATTCTCACGGTCGACGAGTTGCGCCAGGAGAAGCTCGGCAACCTCGCCAGCGTGGAGGCGGACCTCCTCGCGTGTGCAGGAACGGTGACGGTCGCCGTCGGGGCGGAGGCGCGCTGGCTGGCGGCGCTCACGGACCTGCGGCTCGTGCTCGCCTCCCGGCTGGGGATCGAGGACGACGACGACGCCGAGGCGGTGCACGACCTCGCCCTCGCCGCCGTCACGGGGGCAGAGGACCAGGAGGACGCGGGCAGGTCCGCGCTCGCGGCGTTGTACTCCGGTGTGACCTGGTGGCAGGAGTCACTCCTCCGTGCGGTGACCGTGCGTCACCCGGAGAACTAAGCTCGGTACGTGAACAACGCGCCGATTGGGGTTTTCGACTCGGGGGTCGGCGGGTTGACGGTCGCCCGTGCGATCATCGATCAGTTGCCCGGCGAGTCCATCACCTACATCGGGGACACCGCCAACTCTCCCTACGGCCCGAAGCCGATCGCGCGCGTGAGGGAACTGTCGCTGGCCATCATGGACGAGCTGGTCATCTCCGGGGTGAAGGCGCTCGTCATCGCCTGCAACTCCGCCTCGGCAGCCACGCTGCGCGACGCGCGGGAGCGCTACGCCGTCGACGCCAGGGTTCCCGTCGTCGAGGTCATCCAGCCCGCCGTGCGGCGCGCCGTGTCTGCCACACGCAACGGGCGCGTCGGAGTGATCGGGACCGAGGCCACCATCACCTCGGGGGCCTACCGCGACGCGTTCGCTGCTGCCCCCCACCTCAAGCTCACCATGAAGGCGTGCCCGCTGTTCGTGGACTACGTCGAGCGTGGAATCACCGCCGGCCGGGAGATTCTCGCGGTGGCCCGCGAGTACCTGGACCCGGTACGGGAGGCCGGGGTGGACACCCTGGTGCTCGGCTGCACCCACTACCCCCTCCTCACGGGCGTGATCTCCTACGTCATGGGGGAGGAGGTCACCCTGGTCTCGTCGGCCGAGGAGACGGCGAAGGACCTCTACCGCACGCTCACGAAGCACGATCTGCTCGCAGCGGAGGACACCGTTCCCACCCACCGCTTCCTGGCGACCGGCGACGCCGCCCAGTTCGCCAAGCTTGCGAAGCGATTCCTGCCCGAGGTCACCCGGGTGGCGGACATCTCCACCCTGAGGGGAGGAGCGGCGTGAAACTCACGGTCGTGGGCTGCACCGGGTCGATGTCGGGCCCGGATTCGGCGGCGTCGTGCTACCTCGTGCAGGCGCGCGGCGTAGGGACGGACGGCGAGCCCCGGATCCATTCCGTGCTGCTCGACCTGGGGCCCGGGGCGTTTGGCGCGGCGATGAGGCATGTGGACCCCCGGGCGGTTGACCTCGTGGTGCTGTCCCACCTGCATGCCGATCACATGTCCGACATGATCTCCTACCACGTGTTCCGGCGCTGGTTCCCCTCCGGGGCGCTGGGCCCGGTCGATGTCCTGGCCCCCGGCGGCGCCGTCGACCGCGTGCGCGGCGTGGGGGGCGACCCCCTGTCGGAGGACTTCTCCCAGGACTTCACCTTCCGGGAGCTCGCGCCGGGCCAGGTCACGTCCGTCGGTCCGATGCGGATCGAGGCCTACCCCGCACTGCATCCGGTCGAGGCCTACGCGGTGCGCATCACCGGGCCGTCCTCCGTGGGGGACGGCGAGGTGACCTTCACCTACTCGGGTGACACGGACGCGTGCGACGGCCTGGTCGCCGCTGCCCGGGACGCCGACATCTTCCTCTGTGAGGCGGGTTTCGTGGAAGGCCGCGACACTGCCCGGGGGATCCACCTCACGGGCGAGCGTGCGGGCCAGACGGCGGCCGCCGCGGGCGCCCGCCACCTGGTGCTCACCCACATCCAGCCGTGGACCGATCCTCTGGAGGTTGCCGCTGCCGCCGCCACCACGTTCGCCGGCGGAATCGAACTGGCGCGCACCGGGGCGGTCTGGGAGCTGTAGCCGCGCGGGCGGTACCCTCGGACCCATGCACCTGCAACGCGCGGACGGACGGTCCCCCCACGAGCTGCGACCGGTCCGGATCACCCGGAACTGGCTGGAGACGGCCGAGGGGAGCGTCCTCATCGAGTTCGGCGCCACCCGCGTGCTGTGCGCCGCGAGTTTCACCCGCGGTGTTCCCCGCTGGCGGGTCGGGTCGGGGGCAGGCTGGGTCACAGCCGAGTATGCGATGCTGCCGCGGGCCACGAACACACGGTCGGAGCGCGAATCCGTCCGCGGTCGCATCGGCGGCCGCACCCACGAGATCTCCCGGCTCATCGGCCGGTCGCTGCGGGCCGTCGTCGACCACCGGGCACTGGGGGAGAACACCCTCGTGCTCGATTGCGACGTGCTGCAGGCGGACGGGGGTACCCGCACCGCCGCCGTCACGGGAGCGTGGGTCGCCCTCGCCGACGCCGTGGCGTGGGCGCGGCGGGAGGGAATTCTCCCGTCGGGGGCGGCCGTGCTCACGGGGTCCGTCGCGGCGGTGTCCGTCGGGATCATCGACGGCGTCCCGTGCCTCGACCTGCCCTACGAGGAGGACGTCAGGGCGGACACGGATATGAACGTCGTCATGACCGGCACCGGGCGGTTCGTCGAGGTGCAGGGAACGGCCGAGGGCGCGCCGTTCCAGCGTTCCCAGCTGGACACGCTGCTCGACCTCGCGCTCGTCGGCGGCGCCGAACTCACACGACTGCAGCTTGCGGCTCTTGGAGGGGACCGGTGAGCACGAACGGGTGGGCCGGGGGACTGATGGATGAGCGCCCCGGGGCGCTGAGCCCCATGCGGCGCGTCCCGCACGGTGCCCGGATGGTTCTGGCGACCAACAACCGGCACAAGGTGAGCGAGCTCCGGGCGATTCTGGCGAGCGCGATCGTCGGCTTCGACACGCGCGTGGTGATCGGGCTCGCGGACCTGGGGATGCCGTCACCGGTGGAGAGTGGCATCACCTTCCAGGAGAACGCGCTGCTCAAGGCGCGCGAGGTCGCCCGCGCCTCGGGGTTGCCCGCGGTGGCCGATGACTCCGGTCTCGTGGTCGACGTCTTCGGGAACGCTCCGGGGGTGTTCTCCGCCCGCTGGGCGGGCGTGCACGGCGATGATCTCGCGAACCTCGATCTCCTCCTGGCGCAGCTGTCCGACGTGCTCCCGCATCATCGCGGCGCCCGGTTCGTCTGCGCCGCGGCCCTCGTGACCCCGTCGGGGGAGGAGTACGTCGAGATCGCCGAGGTGCGCGGCCACCTGCTCACGCGGCCGGAGGGGACGGGGGGGTTCGGGTACGATCCGATCTTCCAGCCCGCCGGCCACTCCCGGTCCATGGCACGCCTCTCGCCGGAGGAGAAGAACGCGATCTCCCATCGCGGTCGCGCGTTCAGGGCGTTGGCGGATGAGATCGCGTCCGTGCTCGCGCGGCACCGCTGAGGGCCAGCCGCCACCCGATCAGGCCGGCGGCCAGGATCCCGCCGGCGACGACGGCGAAGGGCCACGCGGCGGTCTCCCCCAGCATGAGGCGGAGCAGGGTGCCCCCGAGCCAGGTCCCGCCCCACAGCACGAGGCCTGCCCCCAGCGGCCGGCTGGAGCGCCCCGCCAGCCGGAAGCCGACATGGGTGATGAGCGCGGCCGCCCAGAAGGGCAGGGCCGTGTCGACGACGTCCCTCACCGCCAGGGTCTCGCCGTGGTTCGCCCGGCCGAGCAGGGCGAACAGGGCCACGACGAGCAGGTCGAGCCCGATCGCCGGCAGGTCATCGCGGCGCTCGGGGGTGCTCATCCGAGCTTTCCGAGGGCGGCGAGGAGCAGGTTGAGGACCTGGGCGTGGCCGTCGACCATCTCGCCCTGCAGGTACGGGTCCAGGCACTGCTCCGGCGTGAACCAGGAGAAGTCGAGAGCGGCGTCCTGGGGCGTCGGCTCACCGTCGATCGGCACCGCGTAGACAAGGGCGACGGAGTGCTGGCGGGGGTCGTGGAAGCCATAGCCGGGTGTCGGGAAGTACTGGGCCACGGTGAAGGGCTGGAGGCTCGCCGGCAGGCGGGGGAACGACATGGCGCCGAGGTCCTTCTCAAGGTGGCGAGCGAGCGCTTCCCGCAGCGTCTCGTGGAACAGCACGCGTCCCGACACGAACGAGCGCTGGAGTCCGCCGTGCTCCGTGGCGCACAGGAGCATTCCCACCGCTTCCAGCTCACCATCGGGTGCGAGGCGGAGCGGCAACGCCTCGACGTAC